>JAHEFU010000206.1 GCA_024645305.1 Planctomycetales bacterium | reverse complement strand
TGGAACTGGTCGGCTTCTTCGACGGTGATACCCTGCAGGCCTGGGTCAGTGACGACCTAACGGGGCGCAGCGGTGAGTTCGACGGAGTACCGGAAGGCAACAACTTCCTGGGGTCGTTCGAGATCCAGGGGCCGGATGGTGACCAGATCGAGGGCTTCTGGGACGCCCTGCCTGACAACTCGTAGGAGGTCAGAATGAACTCTGACCTCGACTACTTCCCGAAGTTCTTGCGGGGGGATTTCGAGCCTGACAACATGCGGTACTCATCGTCCGGATCGAGTTCCGCGTACCACTTCATGAAGCGCAGGTAGCCCAGTTCGTACTGCGATACATCGTAGCCCTGCGGGCTGGCGAGGATGTCCTCCAGCAGCTGGGGCAGCAAAACCCCGTCAGCGCTGTGCTGGGTGGCTGACCCGTTGCTGCGGGTGCTGCTGTCAACGGCCAGCAGGCCATAGGCCAGTTCATTGCTGCTGAGCTCGCGGTTCTCCCGCGCGCCACCCCAGCTCATGCCGAATTCGCCGAGGTCCTTATTGAGGTCCTTCTCGAAGGAGCGGTTCAGTTCCAGCAGCAGGTCCCGGGCTCGCTGGGGGTCAACCGCCGTGTTGCCAACCCTGGCGAACAGGTCCAGTTCCTCGATCGCCGGCAGTTCCAGGCGCACGGGCTGTACCCTGATCTCACTGATCTCGGTCCAGCTTGGCAGCACTCCGGCCTGCACATGGCGCGCGGCATCCTCCAGCTTCTGCAGGCCGCGCTGGAGCATTTCCCTTTCAGCGTTGGCAATCCTTGTCCGTGTCTGTGCCAGGCTGACAAGCAGCAGGTCATCGCGTGTGGAATCGGAAAGGCGGCTGGCGGAATCCGCCGGCACGGTCAGGCTCAGCGGTGAGGCCAGGGCCACGAGGCTGCCCAGGCTGCTGCTGTCATTCACGAGCCGCAGGTCGCTGGCCATCTCCATGTCCAGGATGATGCCGCGTTCCTGCCAGGTGCGGCGCAGGCGGTCGATCTCACCGAGCATCGTCTCGCGGACCAGCTTCTCATCCCCGAGGCTCAGCAGCTCGTCAAACTGCTGGCGGGGCAGCTGGGCCAGGCCGAGCTGCAGGTCGAACTGCTCCAGCAGCAGGTCCAGGCGCGCGAACTGGCTTTCGTACCAGAGCTGTTTCAGTTCAGCAATGTTGTAGGAACGGTCCGCCATTACGCGGGACGCTGCCAGTTCCTGCCCGGCGTACTGCCGGGCCATGGCCTGGCTCAGGTCGCCGACCGAGGGGATACCGGTTTCACCAGTGTTGGCATTCCACAGTTCGTCCACCGCTTCCTCGAAGGGGTTACGACCCTCATCGAAGCTCAGGCGGCGCAGCCGCAGGCGGTTCTTGATGTCGTTTATCGTCTCGACCTGGCCGCGGATCCGGCTGATCCGCTCCTCCATGTAGACCGGCTCTCGCTGCGGTGCGCTCAGCTCAATGGCAATCACGCCCTTGTGGTTGCGTCCATAGATCAGGCCCCGGGCCACATCAGCGGTGTAGATGAACCGGCCGTCGTCGTCAAAGTACCCGAGCCCCGCCGGGGAGACCTGGTACTCGGCGTGTGGCAGGTCCAGGTTGAGGGCCACCGGGCTGCGCTGCTCAAGTTCGATGCGGTCATAGTAGACGGGAATCAGCAGCGGCGTGAATGGCCGGGAAATGCCGGGCAGCAGGCCGGCGACAAGGACCAGCAGGACCAGCAGGCGCTGGGCGCGTTCCAGCCAGAGGCGCCGGCCATCCTCCGGGTAGACCGGGAATGGCGCCGGACGGGCGATCTCAAACTCTGGCCGGTATTGCTGCATGCTCTACGCTGATTTCCTCCCCTGTGAATGCACTCACCCGCACTGTCATGATCCTGGCCCGGGAATACTCCCCGACCTGTCTTGCTGTCCCCGGCATGTAAATGGGCTTGTTGAAAGATGTTCGGGCCACCGCCCCTTCTTCATTAACCGCCTCGATCACCACATCCAGTTCCTCTCCGATGTAGCGCCGGCTGCGCTCGGCGGATGTCCGCCGCTGCAGCTCGATCACCTCGCTGAGCCTGCGGATCTTCACCTCGCGGCTGAGCATATCGGGAAAGTGCCGCGCGCTGTGCGTGCCCGGGCGCTCGCTGTAGGCAAACATGAAGGCATCGTCAAAGCCGATTTCCTCCATCAGGGCATAGGTCTCGCGGTAGTCCGCCTCAGTCTCGGTGGGGAAACCCACGAGGATGTCCGTTGTCAGGTACAGGTCCGGGCGCACACTGCGCGCCTTCTCCACCATCCGCCGGTAGGTTGCCACGTCATGTTTGCGCCGCATGTCAGAGAGCACCTTGTCGGACCCGCTCTGGATCGGCAGGTGCAACAGCGGGGTGATCCGCGGATGCGCGATGATTCGCTCGCAGATCTCGTCAGTCATGTCGCAGGCCAGGCTGGTGAGGAAGCGTACCCAGGGGAAGGATGTATTCTCCAGCACCGCCTCCATCATCTCGATGAAGCGCTGGCTGCCGTCGCCGCTGCTCTTGCCGTAGGCCATTATGCTCTGGCCGAGGATCGTCACGTCCGGAGCGCCGCGCAGTTCATGCTCCCTGGCCTCTGCCACGATCTTGTCTATCGGCTCATCGCGCTGCGGCCCGCGGGCCCAGGGCACCACGCAGAAGCTGCAGCGGTGGTTGCAGCCGCGGATCGCCGTCACGAAATTCTGGCTGCCGATGCTCGTGGTCATCGCCGGACTGAAATCGTCATCCATGGCGGAGGCGGCAAGCGGCTCGAACTGCTCCATCAGCTGGTTCATTACCAGGTCGGGATCGGAATAATTCACCAGCAGGTCGATATGCGGGTAGGTCTCGCGGATCTTCTGCTGGTTGCGGGGCACGACGCAGCCCATGGCCACGATGAAGGGCGGCCGACCTGCGGCATTCCTGGCATGCTTGAGTCCGCCGAAGTAGCTCATGGCCTTGTCCTCGGCCTTCTTGCGGACCATGCAGGTGTTCACCAGCACCAGGTCGGCTTCCTCGGGGGATTCCACGCGTCTCCCGCCGTAGGCATTGAGCCGCGCCGAGATGTCGTCAACGTCCGCCACATTCATCTGGCAGCCGAAGACCCGGGAGAAATAGCTGAATCTGTCCGCAGGCTCGCCGATCTTAACATTATAACAATAAAGGTTCTGTTAACACTCAAGAAGGGCGGCTGGACGGGACTCCGGGAGCGGAAATGTCCCCCCATGTCACGTACCCATCCATAAATCGCTCCGCAAAACGGTAAAACTCAGTTAAAATGATGACAGGTTGCGGGCCGGCCGTGGTCGCAACTTACAGCTTGGGGTATGTGGAGCAGATTCCGGACCGTGTTCGGTGAAGATTCGGGTTAAGTGATCTTGACCGCGCTGGAACCTGCGACTATGATGCTCCCGTAGATATTACAAACTGAGGTAGGACCATGCTGAAAAAGTACTGGTTAAGCGCGGTGCTCGTTTTCGCTCTAGCAATGAGCGCATCCTGCAGCACTCTCAACGTGGGCAACAGCAATCCCGAGCGGGAAACTGAGTCCTTCACACTGAACGTCCTGGACGAGAGCTACTTCAATGGCTCCGCGGTCGAGGGTTATTACCTGACCACCGAGGAAACAGACAGCCATGTGATGGTCAGCATCAACGCCTATGGCGCAACTGATCTGAAGGCTCTCTATTTTGAGATGGACTACAACGCCGACGCCTACCGTCCTATGGGAGTCGTCAATACGGATGGGATTGCTCCCGCCGACGAGCGCCTGACCCTCACGCACCTGCAGGAGCGGGGGATCGTGAGCAGTGGCCAGATGGTGATCCATCCGGACTGGCACGCGGGCTTCAACGGAGAAGGCGTGCTGGCAACGGTGAACTTCCGCAAGGAAGGCACGCCGCTGGTCCGTGAATCCAGTGCAGTCAACCAGAGTTCAGCCGGTGCGGCAATTCTCCCCGAGTGGGACGGCACCAACACCCTGACCTGGTGGTACTCCAACCCCGGTGACTACGACCAGAACGGTGAGGTCGGTATTTCCGACATCACTCCGCTGGGCGTGAACTTCAACGCCGGTGACGGTGTGACCCCCTTCGACATCACAAGTTCGGTGGACCAGGTGGATGGTGACAACAACAACCTCATCACCCTGGCTGACATCACCCCGATCGGACAGAACTTCGGAAACAGCTCCAACGGCGGTTTCAACGTCTATGCGGGTGACAAGAACACCGAATACCCTGCAAGCAATGGTGGTGCTGACATCATCTCCACTCTGGAGAATGTGGCCTTCAACACCTTCATCGGCACCAGTGCCGACCGCAAGAGCTGGAGCTACACCGTAGCCGCCCCCTCTGCCGGGGATGACTACTGGGTCCGCGCCGTCAGCCCGAGTGCCGAACTGGGAACTCCTAGCGACCCGGTCGGCGGTGACCCGGCCAATGATCCGACAATCGAATTGATCAGCCCGGCTCCTTCAGGAGCTGGCAGCGGAAGCGCCGCTGATCCCTGGATAATTGGCGACCTGCAGGTCAATCTGGACTTCACATTCGAGGTCCGCGCATCCGTCAATGATGGTGGTGCTGTGGTTACTGGAGACGCCGGTGTCACGATTTCTGCGGATCCCGCAGGGGCAGTGACCGGCATTACGCAGGCTACAGGAGTCGCACAGCTTGACAACAGCTTTGTGGATACGACCTTCAACGTGTCTGCCGATGTCAACGGAGCCGCCACGAACAAGATCTACTTCCGGATCGAGCTTTCCCCGGTCGGCCTGTACATCTTCCCGGATCCGGGCGATGCGGACCGGAGCGGCCTCAGCGGTGACGGTCTGACCGAACTCACGGCCTTCGCCGTGGTGACGGACAGCTTCAACACCGACGGCAGCGTGGAATTCAGTTTCGTGGCCAACAACCAGAGTGACAATGCCGGTACCGACATCGATGTGAACACCCTTACATGGGATGCCGGCTTCCCCTTCATGATCACCAGTGGCTGGAGCACCCCCGGTACGGCGACCTTCGATCCGAACTTCACGAACACCAATGTGTTTGCCCAGGATGCCGG
>JAHEFU010000205.1 GCA_024645305.1 Planctomycetales bacterium | reverse complement strand
CTGTCGACATGCTTCCCATGGTAGCAGTCAGCCGAGGCGCGGCTCACAGGAGTCCAGTTCGCTGTGGAGTTCGGCCGGCAGCCATTCGCGCAGCAGCCACAGCGGGATGGCCACGTAACGTGAGAGTGTCAGCGGCTGCAGGCTCCCCAGCAGGGGCACAGCACCCAGCAGGATAATGAAGTCCGCCACGACGCAGAGGATTGCCAGCCACAAAAGCAGGTTGCAGAATCCGTCGTCAACTGCATCCAGGGCCCGCACCCGGCCGGCCGGCAGGTAACCCGCCACGGGGCTGGCGGCCCAGCGACTGCGCAGGCGGTCCCAGTAGTTCTCGCAGATGATGAGCACGAGCATGCCGCAGCCGGCGACCAGGCTGCCCGTCAGCAGCGGGGAACGCTCAGCCACGTAGCGCAGGCGGGAGTACTCCCCGCAGGCGATCAGGAAGTCGGCGGGCCAGCGGCTGTAGTCAATCGTGCCCCAGGCGTGGATCCCGAGCCAGGTCTCGACTGCCGCCGCCAGAGCCAGGCAGATGACGAGGCCGAGGATCAGCAGGGACTTGTTGCGCGGCAGGAAGCTCGTCGGCTGACTGGTCCCGCCATCGATTGTCCGTTCACCCATGTATGTATTGTCCATGATCCCGCTCCCCCTGTGCAGACCGCCGTCCGGCAGGAGATGTTCCGGCTTCTGCTTCCTCCAACTGCTTCTGTTCCTCACACCTCGCTCGTGCAGTGGGCACAGCGCTTGGCTGCCAGCGGGATCTCGCTGAGGCACTGCGGGCATTCCTTTGTTGTCACTTCGGCAGGGGCTTCCTCTTCCTCACGCTTCATGCGGTTGATGCCCTTGACGACGAGGAACACCGCCCAGGCCACCAGCAGGAAGGTGATGATCACATCGATGAAGTTGCCGTAGTTGAGGGTCACCGCCCCCGCTTCCTGGGCAGCGGCCAGCGTTTCATAGCTCGCAGCATCGTCTGCCCCGGTCTTGAGCATAAGGAACTTGTCGGAGAAGCTCACCCCGCCCGTCATCAATCCGATGAGGGGCATGAGCAGGTCACCGACCAGTGATTTGACAATCGGCGTGAAGACCCCGCCGATCACGATGCCGATGGCCATGTCGAGTACGCTGCCCTTGAGCGCGAACTCCTTGAATTCCTTGAACATTCCCATTCTCCCTGTGGATATTACGCCATACAGACGTCTGACCTGCACTGAGGTTACCATCAGCACTGCAATCTGCCTGACCGCAGTCCGCCTGTCGCGGCAGCAAGATTCCATGGAATCTGTCCTGCCAGGCTCCCGGATGCAGTAATCTGAATGCTGGAGGAAGCATGAACCTGCACACTCTGCTGATCCTGGCCTTCGGTCTGGCCCTGCTTGTCCTGTTTGCTGCGCGCCTGGTTAGCCGGCGAGGGCAGCGCGGGCCGGACGCGGCGCAGGTCTCCGCCTTGCAGTTCGCCAGCGCCCGCGAGCTTTTAAAGTGGATGCGCGACGAGCGCATCGGCTACATCGCCGTGGAGGGCGGGGGCCGCTGGGAGGCCAAGGACCTGCAGCAGCAGGGCATTGTCAACCTGCTGCGGGAGAAGTACTTCGAGCTGCACAATGCCGAGCAGAAGAAGTACTTCAGCGAACTATCGGTTGACTACGTGGCCCAGGCCCGCGAGCTGATGACACGCCGGCCCGCCGCAAACCTGCGGGGTTACCGCCAGCAACTGATGAAGCTGCTGCTCTACGTGAAGGACCCGGGCTGCCTGCAGGAGATCCGCGGCGAACTTGCGGCCATCCAGCCGTCCGTGGAGGATGAGCAGGTGCGCAGTGCCCTGGACAATCCGCCGGCGGAAATTGACCACGGGCACCTGGCCCTGCTGGAGAATTACCTAGAAGCCCACCCGCGCTTCACGCTGGCCCGCGAACTGGAGGCGGAGATCGCGCGGGTGAAGAAATTACTGGGAGGTCAGACTTCAGTCTGACAATAAAGGCGGAAGTCTGCTGAAAGGCTGACAATCAGGTGGCTGAAGCAGAAGCAGAAGCAGTAGCAGAAGCAGAAGCAGAAGCAGAAGCAGAAGCAGAAGCAGAAGCAGTAGCGGCGGCTTCCAGCCGCCGGCGGGATCATTCTGGCAATAATCAATGAGCAATCCGCGCGGCGAGCACTTCAGTCGATTGACTCATTGCTCCCTACGCACGAACTCATTGCTCAGCTGCCTCCTGAAACTCAGGAGCATGCCGGACAGTCATACTGGCAGGGAGGTGAGTTGGACCATGGATGAAGATGCACGGCATGAGGCCCGGGCCACACGTGGCTGCCGCTGCTGCGGCTGGTTCCTGCTGATCGCGGTGCTGTCCTTAGGAGCACTGCTGTGGGCGGACTACGTCAAGACCCAGCGCCTGACGGAGGAAATGGACCTGGGCACACTTGAGTCAACCGCAGAGGTGGAGGAGTTCCTCGCGGAGCAGGACATCAAGGTCAAGCATGAGGAAGGCGCATGGAAAGCGGATGCTCCCTGGAAGCAGGAACTGGTCGACAAGCTGCGTGAGCGCTTTGATACCCTGGCCTCTGATGAACGGGTGAGCGAGGCCCAGCAGCGAGCGGATGAAAGTGCACAGTACCTGCGCAGTCTGCTGGAGGATACGCCTGAGGAAATCCTCCCGCACCTCGATGAATTCAAGGAGCGACTGGCATACGTGACGGATCGGGAGACGGTGCGCGAGGCGATCAATGAATTGTCACAGCTGGATTATGAATGGCTGGAACAGGAAGCCCAGCGCCTGCTGGACAGCAAGCCCGGTGAGAATGTGGAGCTCTACATAGAGAAATTGAGGGCCATGTTTGACAACGTACAGGATGAGGGCCTGCGCGAGAAGCTGCGCGAGGGCATCGAGGACCAGCTCGGTGTGCAGCAGAAACAGGCAGAACTCGGCGAACTGCCGGAGATCAACCCCGAGACGGGCGAGCTGCCACTCGTGCTGGAATATATGAAGCAGCAGGCTGAGCAGCGCGAGCCCGTGGACTGGAGCTTCGTGAAGGAAGTCGAACTTGACGACGGGCATGCATACAGCGTGGTGGTCAGCTTCAGCGACGGCAGTGAGACGACCTATTACATCCGCGGGGGCAGCGTGGTCTTTGTGGCAACCCTGGATGCAGCGGCTAAGTGATGCCTGCCACAGCGCCGCACACTGCGCTCCGGTCATATATGATTGAGGCCTGAGCAAGCAGCTGAACAACTGCCGCCACTGCGGGGAGCGGCTGGAGCCGGACGCCAGGTCCTGCCCGGCCTGCGGTGAACCCTGCGAGAGTGGCACCGGACCTGAGGTGATCGTGGTACGCGATCCGGTGCTGCTCAGCGACGGCCCACAGGATCCCCAGCAGCCCTCCGGTGGTCGGCTGCAGGCCCGCTCCTGTGTTGTCAACCAGTCCTGTCCGACCTGCCTCCCCTGCTGCATTGCCGTATTCGTCGCACCGGTTGTCTTCCTCCTGTGGACCCTCTACCCCGGCTGGCAGCATTCCCGCGAGATCAATGAGCGCCAGCGGCCCGTGCTGCAGCAGCAGGTGCAGGGCATCCAGACGGATGCTGCCGGGCAGGCTCTGCTGGAGGAAGTCCAGGCAGCGCAATTCTCCAGCCGTGCGGAGATCGAGCACTTCATCGGGGAGCGCAGCATCCGCTATGAGGTCCGGGCCAATGGCGACTGGCTGGCCCTGGACAGCTCCCAGCAGCCCGCGCTCGTGGAACTGCACAACCACTGGCTGGCTCTGCCCGCGCAGGACTGAATTGCCCGTTTCAGCCCTGCCGCGGCGCATGCGCATGCTGGATGCCCCGGATTGCCGGGAATTTGCGCAGCAACCTGTAACGCCCGATGCTGATCCACGTCTTAGATTGTGCATACACACCTGTGAAGGGTTCGCAGGATCGGAACGGGTAACCCGGGCTGCAAAGCAGCCGATCGGATTAGCCTCCTGGCGATTTCGCCCGGGCCCGTCCAATCCGGAGCCATCCGGCCATGGGGTGGAATTAGCCTCGATCCATCACCCCACCTTGCATTCATGTACAATCACGCCATGGCCGGATGGCTCCGAACCTTCTTCATCCTCTTCGCCCTCGTGCACATCGCCATCATTGCGGCCAACCAGATCTACGGCCCCTTTGACCCCTTTGCCAACCAGCAGGAACTCACCGAGTACCAGGTGGCCATGGGCTCGGGCTTCTACGGCATCCTGTTCGGCCTGATGACCTTCGGCTGGCTCATCCTGTGGACCATCGTGTTCCTGCTGCTCAGGGATCGCGCCAGACGTGCCGAGCGCCGCAAGCCGGACTGAAGCTATTCCGGCTGGGGCGTAGAATGGATGCATGTCATATGTGATCTTCGCCCTCATCGGTGTTGCTGCGGGGATGCTCGGCGGATTCGTCGGCGTCGGCGGCGGCATCATCATCGTGCCGGCCCTCGTGTTCCTGATGGGCTACGACCAGATCAAGGCCCAGGGCACCAGCCTGGCGATCCTGCTCCCCCCGATCGGCCTGCTGGGATTCCTGCAGTACATGAAGAACCCGGAGACGAAGATTGACCTCGTGGCCGCCGGGCTGATTGCCGTGTTCTTCATGCTGGGAGCTCATTACGGCGGCATGCTGGCCAACAGGCTGGATGTGGGGCTCGTGCGCAAGAGCTTCGCCGTGCTGATGTTCTGCACTTCCTTCTTCATCTTCTTCAAGAAATAGCTGCAGGATCCGCCGACAGTCGTCTGGGCTATAATCAGCCCATGGAAGTGTCTGACGAAGCTGGCTTACCGGCCCTGCGCAGGGGGGTGATCGCGCGCTGACGCAAGCTCCGTGGATCTCCTGATTCCCATCCTGATCATAGCCCTGCTGATTCTGCTCAGCGCATTCTTCAGCGGCGGCGAGCTGGCCCTGATGTCCATGGACCTCGTGGGCCTCGAGGACCGGGCCCGCCACGGTGACCGCATCGCCGGCCTGCAGCTGGCTATGCGCCGGCGCCCGCAACGCACCCTCGGCACGATCCTGATCGGCAATAACATCGTCAACATCATCGCCCCG
Source organism: Planctomycetales bacterium (assembly GCA_024645305.1). Classification (GTDB taxonomy): domain Bacteria; phylum 4484-113; class 4484-113; order 4484-113; family JAFGCY01; genus JAHEFU01. Next base: position 17 of record JAHEFU010000205.1, on the reverse strand, counting down.
ACCTTCGCCACGCTGGT
>JAHEFU010000204.1 GCA_024645305.1 Planctomycetales bacterium | reverse complement strand
CCTCGCTGTGCAGTCCGAAGCCCGGATCCGTGTCATCTGGCAGCGGACCGCGCAGGCGCTCGCGGTAATGCCGGGCCCGGGCGTCAACCTCCGCCTGGCTGCTGTCAGCCTGGCAGGGCATCACCGCAATGCGCACCAGGCGCTGCACATGGTCAAACTCCACCACGCTGCGCGGGATCAGCAGGTTGGCATCCGCCAGGCCCAGCTCGTCCGGGTTGGCATCCGGCACCTGCTCGAACAGCCGCACACAGTCGTAGCCGAAGCTGCCCACCGCACCACCGAGCATCGGCGGCATCGTGTCCGGCAGGGAGCCGCTGCTGGCGGCGATGAAGTCACGCAGCGGAGCCAGCGGATCGGCGGGATCCAGTTCGTGGGTCTCTTCGCTGGTCGCGGTGAGGATGCGCATCATACGCCCGCGGATCTCCACGCGGTCAAAGGGTGCCAGCCCGATGAAGGAGAAACGCCCCAGCCCGCGGCCGTGCTCACTGCTTTCCAGCAGGAAGCCGCAGTCCGCTCCGGCCAGCTTCATGTATGCGCTGACAGGCGTATCCAGGTCGGCAGGGATCTCGATCAGGCAGGGCTCAAGCGCGGAACCGGCGCTGTCGGTCTTATCGTGAGAGTGGAGCGTGGACACTGCGCTGACCTCCCTCAACTGATCTGTTGGAATCAGTCGAGCGCCACCACAGCCAGGCCTCGCTAGCATTGATGCTGCGAAGGGAGGCGTTGTTGATGGTGAGGACAGCGTTTGTCATGTCGGTGTACTTGCTCCTGGTCTTGCTGCGGGTTCAGCCCCGCGCAATTGAATTATAACCAGAATCAGCGCTTTGCAAAGGCCTGCAGCAGTGAATATTCCTGACGGGCAGCCGACCCTACATATATTAATTGCAAAATTCCACCTGGCGCAGTCGGCGGGTTGCATTAAAATGGAGGCATGCCCGACAGACCACTGAGCCCTCCTGAAATGAAGCGCCTGGCCGCCCAGGCCGCCCTGCAGAATCTCAGCGACGGGATGCTGCTCGGACTGGGCAGCGGGAGCACTGCGGAAATCTTCGTCGAGGAGCTGGCCGGGCGTGTGCGCGATGGACTGCGGGTGCGCTGCTGCGCCACATCCGAGCGCACCGCGGACCTGGCCCGCAGCCTGGGTGTGGAGGTTCTGTCACTGGAGCACTTCACGATGCTGGACCTGACGGTGGATGGCGCCGATGAGATTGACCCGCAGCTCAACCTGATCAAGGGCGGCGGGGCCTGTCACCTGCGCGAGAAGGTCGTGGCCAGCTTCAGAGAGTAACTCGTAGTCATCGCCGACCAGAGCAAGCTCGTGCAGCAGCTCGGGGCCTTCCGTATCCCGCTGGAAGTGATTCCCTTCAGCCTTCCGCTGGTGTTCCGCCAGGTCAGGCAAATGGCCGGCAACCGCTCCTGCGAACAGCGCATGCAGGAGGGCCAGCCGGTCCTGACCGACGAAGGCAACCTCGTGCTGGACGCGGACTTCGGCATGCTGGATGACCCCGCCGGGCTGGCGCTGCGGTTCAGCGAAGTGCCGGGCATCGTGGAACACGGCCTGTTCGTCGGCATGACCCGCAGGGCCTACATCGGTACCCAGTCCGGCCTGCGGATCCTTGAGACCCCGGCCTAGTACTGCAGCACAGTCACTTTGCGGCTGCTGTCAAACTCGGAGACCGTGGCCACGCTGCCGTCCGGCCACTGCACCGTCAGTTTGACTGGCGTGCTGCCCTCCGGGATACCGAAGTGGACCGGAGCCAGTGAGCTGGAGAGGTAGCCGCTGCCTGCGGGCCGATCGCGCACCAGCTGCATCCCGTTGTCAAGTACCAGAGTGATCCGGCTGCCCACCGCCCAGCGGTTGCCATCACTGCCCACGAGGTTAACGGCCAGGCCGCTGCCCGCCTGTTCCTCCGGCCGGCGCTGCAGGCTCAGCGGGCTGCCGCCGGACATGCTAAGCAGGACTTCCAGCAGGCCGTCGCCGTCCGTGTCGAGGGACTGCACTCCGCGGCTGTCACCGGACACGTAGATCCCGCTGCGTGCAGGATCCACGGCGCTGAAGGCCCCCGTGCCGCTGCCTTCCAGCAGCTGGCCGTAGCCACTGTTCCAGCGGCCGGTCTCCGGCTGTGTGGCGCTGTAGTTGCCGGCCAGCAGCAGGTCCAGGTCGCCGTCGTTGTCATAATCCGCGGCATCGATCCCGAAGGCGATGGTGAACTGCGCCTCCAGCGGCAGTGGCTGGGCCGAGAAGCCGCCCTGGCCGTCATTGACGAGCAGCAGGCTGGCCAGCTCATTGGCATAGTAATGCTCCTGGATCTCCTGCGGGTCACCGTAGATGTCCGTGAAGCTGGCCTGGGCGAAGTCGTGCCAGGTTGGGAAACGCCCGGCCACCCGTTCCGGCATGGCGTAGCCGCTGCAGCTGCGGCCGCGGCCGGGCAGGAATTCCGCCTCGCCCTTCTGCTTGGCCTCCACCAGGTGGCGCACGCCATCACCGTTGAATTCCCCGGCGAACAGGGTCATGGCATGCTCGCTGTCAGCCTTGTACTTGGTGTTCAGGCCCTGGTTGCCGGCGATGATGTCCATGTCGCCGTCGTTGTCAACATCCGCCGCGCAGAGGCTGGTCCAGATGCCGTGCGGGGCGATCTCCAGTGGCTCCGCGAAGCGACCCTCCAGGTTGCGGTACAGCCTGACCGGGCCGTACTCGTCGCAGGTCAGCAGGTCCTGCCAGCCGTCATTGTCAATGTCCGTGAAGCGCGCTTCGCTGACGCTGCCGCTGATCCCGCCCGCAGGCAGCAGGGCTGTCCCGTCGGTGAAGTCCCGGCCGGACTGGTTGAGCAGCAGCTCGCTTGGCACCGGTGTCAGGTAGCTGTGGGGGCTGAGGCGCCCGGCGATGAACAGGTCGAGGTCCCCGTCATGGTCGATGTCCGCGCAGCAGGCGCTGCCCGAGGAGGTCTCATCTGTGCTGATCACACCCGCCTGCAGGCCCTCCTCCGTGTTCAGTACCAGCCAGTTGCGGTACAGCGTGGTGTTCGGTCCGGCTTCACTGCCACCCGCCGTGATGAGCATGTCCGGCCGCTCATCGCCGTTGGCATCGAAGCACAGCACTCCCATTTCCTCCACGTCGGCGGGGATCAGGTCATCCATCAGCGGGCTGGCTGCAAAGCCGCCCTCCGTGCCCATGTACAGCCGGCCGCTCTGGCCCGCCGCCCCGGAGAAATAGATGTCCAGCCGGCCGTCCAGGTCAAAGTCCGCGATCCCCAGGCCGCCGCCCAGGGTGCTGCGCTGCCAGGGCAGCAGGGGCTCGGCGGCGAATTCAGCGAGCAGGGTGTCCTCCTCCGTGCGCTCCCAGCCGAAGTCCTTGCGTTCGTAGATGCCCTGCAGGGCCGGGGGCTGCCAGGGCTGCAGGCCCTCGCGGCGGCGGATCACATAGTGGCTGCCCGTTGTCAGGTCGCGTTCCACCTGCAGCATGCCGTCCGGCCAGATGATCTCCAGCCGAGTGAGCTGGGCCAGTTCACCCGTGCCGAAATGCACGCGCGCACTTTCCGCACTGCTGTAGCCGCGGGCCAGGCTGACTTCGCTGGCGAGCACCTTGGTGCCCACGAAGGCCTTGAGCTTGGCGCCGATGGCCTGCGGATTGCCGCCCGGCTGGCGCAGGTCGATGGTCAGCCGGTTGCCGCATTGCCGGTCATTGCGCCAGACCGCCAGGCTCTCATTCGTGCGGTTGGTGATGATGTCCAGGTCACCGTCGCCGTCGAAGTCCTGGATCGTGGCCCCGCAGCTGATGCTCTCGCCGCTGATGCCCCAGTTGTCCTCGGCGCGGCGGTAGCGCAGGGGACTGTCCGCTGTGAACAGGACGTCCTCCTTCATCAATGGGCCGAAACTCAGGGCATGGGCCTGCAGTTCATTCATCGGTGCACCCTGGGCCGCCATGGCATTGTTCTCGTTCTGGGCATCCACATCCACGCTGAAGCGCATCGTGTAGCCGTTGGTGGCGAACAGCTCCGGTACCGTGGAGCAGTCCAGGTCCGCAATGCGGCAGCTCCAGGTCCATTCGCTGGCCTTGACCCCGGCCAGTTCAGCCAGTTCCGTCATGAAGCCCCCGCCGCGGTTGAGGAACAGGCAGTTGCGCATGTTCTGCTGCGGCGAGAAGTTGATCAGCTCCTCGCGGTACTGGTACATGTCACCGCTCTGCAGCTTGCCGTCCACGTAACTGCTGGCCGCCATGTCACCCACGAAGATGTCCAGCAGGCCGTCACCGTTGAGGTCGCCGTGGTCCGCGCCCATCGAGAAGTAGGGCGTGCGCCGCAGCATCCCGCGGGCGTGGTCCGTGAAGCGGCCGTGGCCGTTGTTGATGTAGTAGTAGTCCGGCGTCTCCATGTCGCCGGAAAGGTAGAGGTCCGTGAAGCCGTCCTCGTTGTAGTCCCCGGCCAGGGCCATCAGCGTCCAGCCGATGTGGTCCATCCCGGCGTCGCGGATCCCATTGTCGAAGTGTCCGCTGCCGTCATTGACCAGCAGCTGGTCCGCGTCCGGCTTAGTGCGCACCTTGTTGAGTTCATCGAAGTAGAAGTGCTCGGCCATCTCGCCCGTCATCACCTTCTGGCCGGAGGGCTCGATGCGGTAGGAGCCCTCGTAGTCCTGGCGGGTCTCCTGCACGATGTTCGTGCGCCCCATGCGGTTATTGGCAACGTAGAGGTCAATGTCGCCGTCCCGCTCGATGTCCAGTGCGGCCACCGTGACGCAGGTATTGCCCACGCCCACGCCCCGCGTATCCGTCTCGTCCGTGAACCCGCCGCTGCCGTCACCCATGAACAGGCGGTTGCCGCTGCCGCGGGTGAACACGTACAGGTCCAGGCTGCCGTCACCATCCACGTCCACGAACATTGCCCCGGCGCAGTACTCAGATGCCAGGGCCAGGTCCGCCCCCGCCTCCGCGGTCACGTCGCTGAAGCGGAAGCCGCCCTCGTTGCGGTACAGCCGGTTGCCAACCTCGATCCCGGCGACATAGATATCCAGGTCGCCATCGCCGTCATAGTCACCGCTGGCCAGGCCAGCCTCCGCCGCAATCTGGTCCAGCAGCACATCCGGCTGCGACAC
>JAHEFU010000027.1 GCA_024645305.1 Planctomycetales bacterium | reverse complement strand
GTTTGCATGGGGATGCTTGCGCTGCTTCTAATGCAGGGTGGCTGCGGCGGGACCGTCAGGCAGCTGACGGATGACGGCAAGTCCGATGCTCCTGAGCTGATCGCCATCAGGCCAAGTTCAGGTGTCAGTGGTGAGGAAGTCAAGTTTGAGGTCCTGATCAACGATCTGGCGGGCAGCCTCGGGAGCAATTTTCAGGTGCATCCGGAGCAACTGGACCAGATCCAGTACATCTGGAACTTCGGTGGCGGGGTCTTCCCGAACACCGTCGTTTCCAATTCACCGGTCATGCCGGAAATTGTGACACTGCGTGACGGCATCCGCAGTCCCTACACCTGCCAGCTGACCATCCTCGGCAACAATGAGGCTGAGGACAGGCTGGTGTACGACTTCACACTGGATGTCTCTCCGCTGGTAATTGCCACAGTGGGTCCCTTCAGCGGTGTTGAAGGCGCCAATGCGACCTTCAGTGCAATCATTGCCAGCGGTGTGGTGAATTCGGAAGATGAGGGCGGATGGCTGTGGGACTTCGGTGGCGCCTGCGACCCCAATGGCTCCAATGAAGCCAATCCCAGCGTACGCTTCGTGGATCAGCTGTGGGAAGGTAGTGATACGCAGAAAGACATCCAGGCTCGCCTGATCGTCAGTAACAATTATGAACTGACGGAATTTCCATTTACCATCACGGTCTTTCGCGCACCTGAATAGGAAACAATTCTGAACCTAAGAATCGGCCGGGATTCCGGCCGTTTTTTTTTGCGCAAAGACCAAACATATGTCTGGTTAAGCTATCAACCCGGCCTTGCCGCGAAACAGGCCCGGATGCTTCCTTGATTTTTGGCCCCAAAAACGCTCAAGCCGCATAAATACTGGAATCAGGCCCTGTCATGCAGTATAATGGTAATTCAAACAACCCCCAAGGAAGAATGCTTTGACCAAGGACAACCTACCGCCTGAAGAAGATGTTTCTGAAAGCGACGGCGCGGCTGCTTCGAAGACCTACTCCGCCGAGAATATCCAGGTGCTCAAGGGCCTGGAAGGCGTCCGCCACCGCCCGGCGATGTACATCGGCTCAACCTCTGAATCCGGCCTGCACCACCTCGTCTACGAAATCGTGGACAACGCCATCGATGAGGTGATGGCTGGTCATGCCACCCGGGTCAACGTCACCCTGCACACAGACGGCTCCTGCAGCGTTGAGGACAATGGCCGCGGCATCCCGGTGGACATCATGAAGGAGGAGGGCCGGCCGGCCCTCGAGGTGATCCTCACCACCCTGCATGCCGGCGGAAAGTTCGACTCCAGCAACTACAAGGTCTCCGGCGGACTGCACGGTGTCGGATCAAGTGTGGTCTGCGCCCTGTCCAGCCTGTTCACGGCCGAGGTCTACAGGAACGGCCAGGTCCATTACGTGGAGCTTGAGCGCGGCCTGTTGTCCAAGCCCATGGAAATCACCGGCAAGACGAAGAAGAATGGCTCGCTTGTCCGTTTCTGGCCGGACCAGAGCATTTTCGAGACGGTGGAGTTCAAGTCCACTGTGCTGGAGGAGCGCCTGCGCGAGCTGAGCTTCCTCAATGCCGGGACGGAGATCATCCTCACTGACGAGGATGAGGACGAGCCCGAGGAGCGCGTGAAGAGGTTCAAGGCCAAGGGTGGCCTGTCTGAATTCATCAAGTACCTCAACCGCTCCTTCACAGCCGCGCAGCAGATCAGCCCCGTGATCCATTTCAGCGGGGAGATCGACGACACCAAAGTGGAAATCGCACTGCAGTGGACCAACGGCTTCAAGGAACGTATCAACGGCTACGCTAACAACATCTTCACCAAGGACGGCGGTACGCACATCGTCGGCCTGAAGAAGGCCGTCACCCGAGTGATTTCCACATATGCCAAGAACAAGGACCTGGTCAAGGGCAAGGAACAGCTCACCGGTGATGACGTCCGCGAGGGCCTGACAGCCATCTGCTCCGTCTGGATCACCGAGCCGCAGTTCGAGGGCCAGACCAAGGGTGCCCTCGGCAACTCAGAGGTGGCCGGACAGGTGGAGAAGGTGATCGGCGAAGAGCTGAATACCTACCTCAATGAGAATCCCAGCGTCGGCAGGAAGATCGTCGAGCGCGCCGCGGCTGCCAGCCGGGCCCGTGAAGCCGCCAAGCGCGCCCGTGACATTGAGCGCAAGAAGGCCGGCCTGTCATCCAGCCTGCCCGGCAAGCTGACGGACTGCTCCGATCGCAACCCCGAGAACTGCGAACTGTTCATCGTTGAGGGAGACAGTGCGGCCGGACCCGCCAAGGGCGCCCGCAACCGTAACTTCCAGGCGATCCTGCCCATCCGCGGCAAGATCCTCAATGTTGAGAAAGCCGGCATCCACAAGGTGCTGCAGAATGAGGAAGTCCGCAGCCTCATCAGTGCGATAGGCACGAACATCGTGCCCAACTTCAACCTGGAGAAGCTGCGCTACCACAAGATCGTGATGCTCACCGATGCCGATGTCGATGGTGCGCACATCCGTACGCTGCTGATGACCTTCTTCTTCAACTTCATGCCGGAGCTGATTGAGAACGGCCACCTGTACATCGCCCAGAATCCGCTGTTTCGCGTGCGCAAGGGCAAGGGCAAGCCGCAGTATGTGTTCACTGCAGAGGAGCGCGACGTCCTGGTCGCTGAGATGGGTGGCAACGTGGAGACCACCCGCTTCAAGGGTCTCGGTGAAATGAACGCCGACGAGCTGTGGAACACTTCGATGGATCCCGAGGCTCGCACGCTGTTTCAGGTCAACATCGAGGACCGGCTGCACGCCGAACAGGTCTTCGAGCGCCTGATGGGCAGCGAGGTCCAGCCGCGCAAGAAGTTCATCACGGAATACGCCCGCGAAGTGAAGAACCTCGACATCTAATCAGTGGTCAGTAGGGAACGGCTTTAACGCCGTTCCAATGTAGGGCAGGGGCACCGACCCCTGCCTATCAGCTGCGGCGCTCCGCCGTGCTTGACAGTGAACCCTGCGATGTTCCCCCGCATAATGGAATTGGCAATCCGCTATTGCATTCTCTGGGTCCTCCGTGATTAATCCGAGACCGCAGCGCATGACTTGCTGTCAGTCGAGCGCAGCGTGCCACAGCGGGATTCAATTACTGGACAGCTGGCCTGCCGCACGAAGCAGTGCACGGATAGCAGCATCAGGTGAGCTGGCATCGCCAGGCGACGCCGGTCCTTTGCCTACTTGTACTGCTTGATTTCCGTATATTCGCCTTTAGTCTTCAGGGTGATGGTCATCGGGCCGTCCGTGCGATTGCGCCACCACCAGCCGTGCGAGCCGTCAAAGGCCGCGTCTATGCTGCCCTCCCGGCGCGCGTCCTTGCCCTTGTAGTAGTTGTGGTAGTCAATCTCGAGCTCCCGTGAGTCGCCGTGCACATCGAACGCGGCTTCCGCGCCGTCCGTGAACCACTCGTAGTTGACAACCGCACCCTTGCGCATCGCGAGCTTGACCTCCATGCCCTGGTCCGGGTCAAGCGTCAGCTCCAGCTCATGGCTGGCTTCAGCACCTTCTTCCGGCAGGCTTGCGGCGGAGGCGATTGCCGTGACGGTTTCACCGTCCGCTGCCTTGTCATCCTCAATTTCCTTTGCCAGTGAGACCTTTATCTCGCCCATCTTCGTCAGGCCCGTCAGCCGGCCCACCCCTGTGGGGTCGATGCCGTACTCAGCCGGCATCACGATGGTCACGAGGATCACGCTTGCCACCACTGCGGCCCAGATGGTGGACTTGAGCAGCTGCTTCGTGGAGGGGATTTCCTGTTCCTGCGGAATGTTTGAGTTATGCATTTTTCAGCCTCTCGGGGGAATTGTCAGGATACGTAGTAGCCGACGATCTGGAAGCCCATCAGCAGGAAGCCCAGCATCATCATGAACACATTGGCAGCATAGGCATGCTTCATGAAGCTGCCCGAGCGGCGCCAGTAGGAAATGCCGATCAGGATCACCACCAGTGCGAGGATCTGCCCGATCTCCACGCCGACATTGAAGGAGATCAGGTTGCCCAGCAGGCCGTTTGGCGACATCTCGTAGTCGAGGATCTTGGTTGCCAGACCCAGGCCGTGGAACAGCCCGAAGATGAAGGTCGCCGCCTTGGTGCTGGGCTGGAAGCCGAACCAGCGCTGAAAGGCGCCGATGTTGTCCAGCGCTTTATAGACCACCGAAAAGCCGATGATGGCATCGATGATGTAGGCGCTGATTGCCACGTTGAACAGAACGCCCGAGAGCAGGGTGACCACATGCCCGACCGCGAAGAGCGTGACGTAGGTGGTCACATCCTTTAGGCGGTAGAGGAAGAAGATCACGCCGAACAGGAAGAGCAGATGGTCGTAGCCGGTCATCATGTGCTTGGCGCCGAGGTACAGGAAGGGCAGCACATGTACGCCGCTGATCTCCTGGATGTAGCCCTTGTCCCCGCCCGTCACGCCGTGGGCCAGGGCCAGCTGCGTGAGTCCGAGGAATGCCAGGGCTGTAAGCGCCAGACCCGGCAGGGTCATGCGGCCGCACAGGCCGCAAATTGCGCGAACGAACAGAAGCTTGAAGTGTGTCACTGGCCTGGTCCTGCCTTGCAACTGCCTTTTGTGATTCCCTGGTCCCGGCAGCAGGATTGGGCGGAGGCTGGTCGGGAGCCTCATGCCGGGGGCTGCTGGAACCAGTACTATAACATCCCAGGCGAATGAATTGAATTTTTCGGATATGGACTGCCAGTCGTCAGATCCCCCAGGCAAGCTGTTTTGCAATTGGCAGGAAAGCCTGGTTCAGGCAGGGAAGCGATTTCTCCACATTACCTTCAGGCGAATCTCAGTACATGAAGCCGGGCATTTCCACGCCCTTTGCATCCACGTGGTGGAAAGTAGCGCTGCCGTGACAGGCTCCCATATCGTTGGAATATTGCTCCAACTGTCCACGCCTGGCAGGACATCCACGTCTGACCCATCCACCCACTCCCCTGAACCCTATCCGCCGATCCCTGCGTCATATGGCATAACTGACGCAGGAGGCCCGCATGGCCCAGGCAAGCAAGCTGTACTTCGAGGACCTGTCGTATAAGTCCTTTGTGTACCCCGGCGACGAGGAAGCGCTGGACAACATCAAGAAGATCCCCGGGGCCCGCCGGCTGTTCCGCTGGCTGATCGAGAATGCCCTCGAGGACTACCTGCAGCTGGAGAACAAGTACTACCGCACGCTGGTCACGGAACAGAACTACCCCAGCGTGCATGAACGTGTGAAGCACTGCTGCCGGGTGCTGGACTGCCCTCCGCCCGAGACCTACCTTGGCTACAGCCCCTTCTTCAATGCGATGACCTTCGGTGTCAATCGCACCTTCCTCGTGATCAACTCATCCATGGTGGAAACCTACACGGATGATGAACTCGACTTCGTGATCGGCCACGAGCTCGGCCACATCAAGGCCGGGCACGTGCTTTACAAGACCATCGCCTGGTTCATCGTGATGAACATGCAGTACCTGCAGCTGATCGTGCCCTTCCCCCTGCCGATGGGCCTTTTGCTGCAACCGCTGCTGCTCGCCATGTTCGAGTGGAGCCGCCGCGCCGAATTCACCGCCGACCGCGCGGGCCTGCTGACGGTGCAGGACGCCGGCGTGGCCATGCAGGCCCTGGCGCGCTTCAGTGGACGACTGAGCGTGCGCGAGGGCGAGCACAACCTGGACTCCATGCTGGAACAGGTAGCGGACATCGAGCAGTATGACAACCCGTTGGCGAAGATCATGCTTTTTGTCAATTCGATGCAGGCCACGCATCCCTACCCGGTGCTGCGCCTCAGTAAGTTGCGCGACTGGATGGAGGAGGGTGGCTACCGCAGTGTGATCAGCGGGGAGTACATCCGTGATGAGGATGGCGAGCATGAGCTGGGCCCGCGGCTGTTCTGCGATACCTGCCGCGTGCGCGTGAATGCCAAGCGTGGCCACTGCCCGCGCTGCGGAACGCTGCTCGTGGTGCCGGCGGAGGCCTCCACGAATGGTGATGGCAGCGCCGATGATGCCCCGGACGATGAAACTTAAGCCGGGGGCAGCGACTCCTGCAATGTGATGGATGGATACAGCGGAGGCGAAGATGGCAAAGACATACTGTGAATGCAGCGCATGCGGATACCTGATTCCCGTGGAAAGCACGGAATGCAGCAACTGCGGCGGCGGACGGCCCAGCCAGCCGGAGGCCCTCACACAGCAGGTCGTCCTGCGCGTGCCGGAATTCAGCGACCCGCTGCCCGCAGCGTCCCGGCCCGCTCCCGGGCCGGCGCTCCCGCCCGGTCAGCCCGCTCCCGTCACGGTCAATCCGGCCTCGCTGGGGGCCGTGGATGAACTGCTGCTGGAGGAGCTGCGCAGCCTCAGGCGCATGCAGGACCGCCAGGGCCGCAGCATCCTCAGGTGGATGAAGATGCAGTCATTGATCCTGGCGCTGACCGGCCTGTTCGTGACGATCATCATCCTGCTGGCCTACATTGCCATCACGGGGCCGATCGGCTGATCAACGCTGCTCGTTCAATAGCTATACTGAATCAGTAGTCAATTCCAACACTGAATCGTCCGTCTTGATCCATGTGTGTCACTGTGGAGAACATCTCATTGACCTGGAATTCAATGTCATTAAACGATCCATCGAATTCATATGGGTAGCCTGTCAGTGGGTTGACGGTGTCTCGATTGATTGGAGACAGTCCGCTGGACAGGAATTCATCAATACTCGATGGATAGTATCCCTTCACATCATGGAATATCCCGATGAACTCCCGCATCAGCCCTATATGGGCAAATTGAAGCTGCCGGCTTTCACTGGTGGCATATTCCTCCAACCGCCCATCCTGTTCAGAGGAAAGGTCCAGTGAATTCCTCATTGTGTCAATATCATGCGTATAAGTCTTCGGGAACTGCAGACGTATCCTACTGGGTTGGCCCGTGATCGGGTCCAGCCAGTGACAATACAGTTGGCCCTTGTTGTTTTCCAGGTACACATCGGAGTTGAAGTCCAGTGAACCGTCGTCAGGATCGATTTCCTGCATCAGATACCCGTACAGCTGCGCTTCCTGCAAACCGGAATCCGTCAACTGGCTCCATGTTTCAGGGAAGCGTCCAAATACCTTGTAGTACCTGTTGCAGGAATGCGTCACCATTGCCTGGGCAACATTGACAATGTAAGCATCTCCCCTACCGGGGTACTCGATTGCGACGAAGTCCTGTGCGCTGCATGGCACCAGGCAGAGGATTGTCAGCAAGAATGCTAGGACGATTGGTTTGTATCCATTTGATTCCATGTGAACCCCCGAATTGTCTAGGGACAGATAATCTGTACAATACTCAGGTTATTGCAAATCTTGCAGAGTTGCACATCAGGCAGGAATGGTGGATTGCATGGGCTGCAGTTGGCTGGTTTCATCGGATTGACAGGCAAACCACAACCGGAAACCGTCCCGTATGTTCGGTGACCTACTTCCACGCTGCATGTGCAGGGCTCCTGAGAGTCACAATGTGTTGAATATGTCCTGCAATACACATCAACATAAGTACCTGTGCCCATGCTTTGGCAATTGGGAGCAAAGCACCCGGTGCCGATGCAAAGTGCCTGGAAATTTACAGGATCCTCAATGACAATCTCATCCATCGAGATGATACTGCAGCACCACTCTTCGTTCGCGCAATTGCAGGGAGAATCAACGTGACATTCATCAGCCATGCAAACTCGACCCAGAGGCATGATCATAATGAAACAAACCGATAAAATCGCAAAACTTAACTTGCCTTTCATTGAATAACCCCAGAAGAGATCAGTAACATCAGCATTTTACCGGAAGTCAACAGGGGGGGGGGTTAATTTTGGTTAAATCAATAGATCCAGGTGGCTGCTTCTGAATTCAAGGCTGCATCCACCGACTCAATCAACTGCCGCCCCAGCTCAGCGTTGTCAATGTAATGGCCCCGGACGGGGTCCACTCCATCCGCATACATGCCCAGCAGCTCCGCCCCGCATCCCCTGGCATACAGCGGGATCAGCTGGTTCGTATGGCTGCCGTAGCTGCATTCCATTTCCGGCAGAACCCCGGCGCCATTATTGCCGGGCATGAAGTCCAGCAGCTCGGATCCCTCGCGGCACAAATGCCCGCATTCATGGTCGCCGGTGACGATCAACAGGCATTCATCCCAGCCGAGCCCGTTCTCGATCCAGGCGCTGACGCAGTCCACGGCGTAATTGAAGTCCTGCATCTCCTCGATGATGCGCACCTCGTCCCGGTCATGCGCGGCCCAGTCCACGGCTCCGCCCTCGATCATCAGGAACAGGCCGTCGCCGGACGTTGCCAGGGTGTTCAGCGCTGCCAGGGAGAGTGTTGCCAGGTCAGGGAGGTTGTCATTCAGTGCTGACTGGAAGGGCCGCTCGGCCCTGGCTGGCCGCTCGGACTGCAATGTGCCCCAGACCCGCGGCAGGCCGAAGATCCGCTCCGCACTGCCCTGCTCGGCCAGCCCCCTGAAGTCCTGCAGCTCGTCAATAAAGGTCCAGGGCTGCTTCCCACCATTGTGCATGGCTTCTCCGGCGATACCCTGTTGCAGCGCCAGCCAGTCCTGCTCCGCGATATAGCGGTAGTCAGGCGCACTGCGCCGCCCGCCGGCGTTGTCATACCAGGGATGCCCGCAGCCGATGATCAGGTCCAGCGGGCTTTCCCAGAGCATCTGCCTGGCAATTTCGTTGTACTCGGAGCGCGACTGCACATGTGCCCCGAAGGCCGCCGGTGTGGCATGGCAGAAGGGCACCGTCGTCACCACGCCCGTGCGCAAGCCCTGGGCTGCCGCTGCCTCCATCACGTTGCCGACGCTGCTCCCCGCCGCGAGCCGCCCGATCACGCCGTTGTCAGTCTTCACGGCGCAGGCCATGGCCGTGGCCGCGGCCGCGCTGTCCACTGCACCCCGCCGTTGCCAGAGCGGATCATTCCACATCTGCTGCGGATCGTAGCTGCCGTCGAGGGGGTAGGTGCTCATTGCCAGTTTCACAGGCCACTGCTCGTAGCACTGCGTGCCGGCCTCCCCGAAGCGGTACATACCGCTGGCCGCCACCTGGCTGTAGCCCAGGCCGTCGGCGATCATCAGGATCACCACCGCGGGGCGGCTGTTTGCTGCGGCGGAAGTGGAAGCCGTGCAGCACAGCAGCAGGCAAAGCAGTCCGGAGAATATACGCCGCAGCAGCATGTCTCAGTCCTGCCCGGCCGCATCGGCTTCGAACAGTTCGTCATCATCACCGCGGATGTAGTCGCAGGCCGGGCAGACCTTCCAGTGGCCCATGCACAGCAGGCCGCAGGCGGGGCAGATCCAGCGGGTGTCCTTGGCAGCGTCGGAATCCATCAGGGCATTATCGCATCAAGGCCGTAGTCTGCTGCCGGAATGCGGGCATCTGCCGTGGATTGTGTAGGACGGGAAGCGCTGTCAGCCGCTGATTTCGGATGTGGCCTGGCCACTGAGTTCCTCGATGCGCGACAGGTAGCCCCGGTAGATGCGCTCGCGCATCCCATCACCGTAGTTGAAGGCTGCCTGCAGCTTTTCACGGGCCTGCTGCCGTGCCTTCTCTAAGTAACCTTCGCTGATAAGCTCTTCCAGGGCGTGGTCGGTTTCGCCCTGCATGTCGGTCTGGCTCAGCAGGTGTGAAGCCAGCTCATCCTCATCGCCCCGGAAGCGGGCTTTGCGCGAATCCGGATCCGCTGACATCTCCCGGATGGAATAGACAATATAGGCAATCAGACCCAGCAGGCCGCCGATCAGTCCGACGAGCGACCACAGCAATGTGCTCCTGCCGCTCATCCGCGCGAATCCGTAGAGGCAAAGCCCCATTGCGCAGTGGACGAGGACGGTCATACTCAGCAGTATCTGCAGTTGCTGACCTGACAATTGATCCATGGTATTCATTCCCGGCAGCAAAATTGCTGTTTCCCATAATTATTCTAGAGCCCCCATACCTAAAAGTCAAAAGTAAATACTGGTATGCCAGTATCATTTAGCTCTAAACTACCAATTTAACTTAGATTTTACGGAATATCCAGCCAGACAGGTCCATTAGCATTAAGCAGCAGCAGTCTGCCAGTCTTATCAAAGTAGGCGGGCAGGCTCCAGTCACCATCAATTTTCAATGGAAATATTTGTTGAGACATGTGAAAATGTTTGACGTATTTGTCTTCAGTTAACATCCGCTGATTTATGTGTCTGGGATAGGTGCCTGGATCGGCTTTTTGCTTAACAATTCCGGTCTGTGGATCAATCATCAGACGTAGCTCCCCTTCTGTGAAAGTGATCACGTCCATTTCCAGCAGCCCATCCTCCAGCAGGGCATGGCTCAGGCCGTCGGCGTGGCTGGGCAGCAGCCTGTCGTACATCGGCTGGCCCTCCAGAGTGTAGATGGTTTCAAAGGACTGACTGGTCCGGTCCAGTCGCAGGATCTGCCAGTAGTAGATGTCGTAGAGCACCAGCAGTAGACCGTTGTCTTCACCCATGTACAGCAGTTCGGCATCTACAGCCGGCAGGGGCAGGGCAAGTTCCCAGTCCTGCAGCACGGAACCATCCGCCGCGGCCAGTACCTGCAGCCTGGGGCTGCTGAGCATGCCGCTGAAATCATCCACTGACTCCCAGCCCAGGATGCAGAACTCTCCCGTTGGCAGCAGCCCGGCAGCGGGTTCCAAGAGGGCGGCAGTCCCGGAACTGTAGATCAGCCGGCCCTCGGCGTTGACCACGCTGAGCTGCACCTGCTGTTGCGCTTCGGATTCCGCCAGCCCTGTGAAGGCTGTGAACCCCGGCGACATGTAACTGGGCACCTGCCCCGGCAGGAACAGGGCAGCAGCGGGATCCAGGTCCGGTCCCAGTACCCAGCTGAGCGGCAGCAGGCTGTCATCCAGGCTGCTCAGCACCAGGCAACCGGCACTGTGGTTCAGCCGGAAACTGCGGTATCCCCCCGCCTCGGACAGCAAGCGCTGTGTACCGTTGTCAAGATACAGGGCAGTGCCCCGCCTTGAGACCGTGGGCACGGACTGCTCAACTTCGGCAACGGCCTGCAGGCAGTCACACAGCAGAGCAGCACAGGCGGCAAGCAGCAGCTGGGGGAACGGGTTCACCGCATGAGTATAATTGCAGGCAGTCTGCCCGTTCCGGGAGAACCAAATGTCTTTTGAAACGAATGTATCAACCCGCATGGCCCGCGGTGAGTCCCTGTATGCGCTGGAGCTCCTGCCCGTGGTGGAGCAGGCTGCCATCGAGAGTGCGAAGGTAATGGGCAGCGGCGACCGCGAGGCCGCTGACCAGGCCGCCACCACGGCCATGCGCACGGCAATGGACCTCTGCGACATCAACGGCCGCATCGTCATCGGTGAGGGCGAGCGTGACGAAGCTCCGATGCTCTACATCGGTGAGCAGGTGGGCCGCGCGGATTCCCAGCACAAGGTGGACATCGCCGTGGATCCGCTGGAAGGCACCAACCTCTGCGCGATGGGCGCCAACAATGCGATCACCGTAATGGCAGTCGCCGAGCCCGGGGGCCTGATCCATGCCCCGGACATCTACATGGAAAAGCTCGTCGTGCCGGCCCGCGCCAAGGGCCGCGTGGACCTCGATGCGCCGGCGGGGGACACGGTGCGCGTCGTCGCGGAATGCCTGCAGCTGGATGTCAACGAAGTGGTTGCCATTGTGCTGGACCGGCCGCGCCATGAGGAGACGATTGCCCGGCTGCGTGAGGCCGGCGCCCGCATCAAGCTGATTGGCGATGGCGATCTCAGTGCGGCGATCAGCGCCGCAGTGCGTGGCACCGGTGTGCACATGGTGATGGGCATCGGCGGGGCGCCGGAGGGCGTGATCACCGCCGCCGCGATGAAGTGCCTCGGCGGGGAGATCCTCGCACGCTTCAAGCCCCGCAATGATGAGGAATCCAGCCGCTGCCGGCGGATGGGTGTCGACCCGGAGAAGATCTACCGCACTGACGAGCTGGCCCCGGGGGAGAACATCGTCTTCCTGGCCAGCGGGGTGACAAATGGAGACCTGCTGCGCGGGGTGGACCTGTTCGGCCGCGGCGCCCGGGTCAACAGCATCTGTATGGCCTACGCCTCCAACTACATCCAGTTCGTTGACAGCATCCACATGGAGGATCGCACACGCGCCCCGCTGATCCTGCGCTGAAGCGGAGCGGGCCTAGAGGATACGCCGGCCGAGTGCGCTGGCAACCAGTTCGGCACCCAGTTTCGCCGTGCGATTGACTGAGTCAAGCACGGGGTTGACCTCCACGATCTCCAGCGATGCGAATTTCTCACACTGCGCCAGGGTTTCCATCACCAGGTGGGCCTCCCGGTAGGTCAGGCCTCCGAATACCGGCGTACCCACCCCGGGGGCGATGCGCGGGTCAATTGCATCCATGTCGAAGCTGACATGCAGGTGGTCAACCTGGGAGGACAGCCGCGCCAGCACCCGGTCAATGATCGCCGGCAGCCCCTGGCGGTCAACCTCCGGCATGGCGTAATGCTCGATCTTGAGCTCATGGATGGCCCGGGCCTCCCCGGGGTCCACGCTGCGCAGCCCGATGTAGGACACATCCTCCGGCCGCAGCTTGGCGCCCGGCATCCCGATATTCACCAGTTCAGCTGGACCACGGCCGAGGGATACGGCCATCGGCATCCCGTGGATATTTCCGCTGGGCGTGGTCTCCGGTGTGTTCAGGTCCGCATGGGCATCCACCCAGAGTACACCCAGGCGCTTGCCTGTCCGTGCGCAGTGCTGGGCCAGACCGGCGATGGAGCCGATGGCCATGGAATGGTCTCCGCCGAGCGCGATCGGGAAGCGGCCCTCATCCATCGCGTGGTTGAACCAGCTGGCCAGCTTGCTGCAGGCCCGGGCGATTTCCGGCATGTAGCGGTAGTGCGGATCCGGGACCTTCTCGCTTTCCGGTCCGGCAATGCTGATGTCGCCTTCGTCCTCGACCTCATGGCCGAGTTCCTCAAGCTGCTCCGCCGTGCGCGCAATGCGCAGGGCTGACGGTCCCATGTCCACGCCGCGCCTGCCGGCGCCGAGGTCCATCGGGAATCCGATAATGCTGATCAACTTCTTGTCCAAGGGTTCCTCCGCCTTGCCTGGGTACTGCCTGCATTATACGGCTGGTCCGGGGAGCGATGCCTCGTCCTGCCACCCGCGCCCCGCACTCCGGGCTGGACGCTAAAATATGCGGCATGCCGGTTATCGGAATCAGTGTCAGCCGCCTGCACGAACTGCTCAGGAGCGAGGTCAGCGAGGACCGCGTGGAGCAACTGCTCGACTGGCTGGGCTGCGATGTGGATGGCGTGGCCGAGGTGCGGCGTCTGAAGAGCCGCCACAGCGACTATGTCATCGAGCTCAAGCCGCAGGAGGCCATCCCGCTGACGGATCCCCACAGCGGCTTCTCCTCCGAGCACTGGGAAAAGGTCTGGCAGGAGGTGGGTTCCGAGCGCCAGGTGCTGCTGGAACTGTTGCCGGTCAGGCCGGACCTGTTCGATGCCGGAGGCCTGGCCCGCGCCCTGCGTGGTTACCTGGGGGTGGAGACCGGACTGCGGGACTACAGCCCAGTTGCCAGCGGCTGGCGCGTTGAAGTGGATGAGCGCATCACGGACGCGAAGTACGGCCGCCCACTGGTGCAGATGGCGATCGTCCGCAACCTGCAGATAGATGACAACATGCTGCGCAGCATCATGAAGCTGCAGGAGGGCCTGCACTGGGCGCTGTGCCGCGACCGCAAGTTCGCCAGCATCGGGGCATATGACCTCGACAAGCTCAGCGGCCCGATCCGCTACACCCTCGTGGACCCGGACAGTTTCCGCTTCACCCCGCTGTTCTGGGGCCAGCGCGAGCCGGTCAGCCCGCGCACGATGCTCGAGGAACACAAAAAGGGTATGGAGTACGCCCGCCTGCTGGCCGGGCTGGATGCCTATCCCGCCCTGCTGGACAGCGCGGACCGTGTACTCAGCCTGCCGCCGGTGATCAACGCTGAGGAAACCAAGGTCACGGCCGACACCGTCAACTTCATCGTGGATGTCACCGGGCCCAATGAACCGATCGTCACCAAGGCGCTGGCGATCCTCGCCTCCTCCATGGTGGAAATGGACCCCACGGGCCGGGCCACGCTGGAGACGGTCGAGGTGGTCTATCCCGACCGCACGCATGTCACGCCGGAAATGGCAACGGAGCGCTTCAGGGTCGACCCGCAGCAGGCCTCACGCCTGCTGGGCATCGAGCTGAGCCAGGCGGACTGCACGCGGCTGCTTGGCAACATGCGCCACGACGTCGGCAAACCTGACGGGGAAGGCCCGCTGGATGTCACCGTCGCCGCCTACCGCAATGACATCCTGCATGAGGTGGACCTCGTGGAGGACATCGCCATTGCCTACGGCTATCACAACATCGAGCACCGCCTCGTGCCCAGCTTCACCGTCGGCCGCAGCCTGCCTATCGTCGAGCGCGCCCGCCTGGCGGCCCAGGCCATGTGCGGCTTGGGCTTCAGCGAGACCCTCAGTCTCGTGCTGACCAACGAACGCTACCACTTCGAGCGCATGCGCATCCCCGCGGAACAGTTCCCGCGCCGCGTACAGATTGACAACCCCGCGCATGTGGACCAGACGATGATGCGCACAAACCTGCACAGCTCCCTGCTGGAGCAGCTGTCCCGCAACACTGACAACCCGCTGCCGCAGCGCATCTTCGAGGTCGGGGACATCGTCAGTTACCTTGGCGTGCCGCAGGACCGGGCCCATCCGCGCGAACTGAGTGTCGTTGCGGGTGCAGTCTGCTCCACCCGGGCCGGTTATGCCGAGGGGCGCAGTACGCTGGATGCGCTGCTGCATGAACTGGGGCTGGATGCGGAGCGTGTCGGGCTGAACTACACAGCGGCTGACTATCCTGCGGGACTGCCGGGGCGCTGTGCCGAACTGTGGGCGGATGCGGTGCTGCTGGGTGCCCGGCCGGAGTACTGCAGCCTGCCGGTTGTCGATGACAGCATGCTGATCGGCCGCCTGTTCGAGCTGCATCCCGAGGTGCTGGAGAACTGGAAGCTCGGTAATCCCGTTGTCATTTTCGAGCTCGTGCTCGGTGAGCACAGCTGGGACTAGGTAGGTTTCCAGCTAAACTCAGCCGTTGCCCCTAAGGCTCGCCATTGAACTGCTTCTGCGCTCCGCCTCCGCTGCCGTACCTGTTCTCGAGGGTCCCGATCACCCAGTAGAGGATGAAGGCCGGGATCACCGGCGCAATGCTCAGGCCACCGAAATTGAGGATGGAGAAGGGCCTGATCACCGGCCAGACCACGATGCCGATGATGTTACGCAGGCTGGCAACTCCCGGGATCATGCCCAGCCAGCTCAGGATGACCCAGGCGAATATCAGCCAGAGGTAGATCTTCAGTATCCAGATGATCACTTTCACGGCAGCCTCCCGGGCAGTCTGTGGATGGGGTGATTATAGGGGGAGGGCAGATTCAAAGCCAGAGGGCCACCCGTGCCGGGCGGCCCTTGGTGAAGCCGACGGATGCCGGCTGGACTGTTCCTAATGCGGAAGCCTGTGCCTCCGCCAGGTGACTGCACCTCCCTCCGTTTTTCCTGCAAACCTTATCGTTTCAGTGCGATCTGTCAGCACATTCAGTCAGACGCTGCCCCGCGAAACCTTGTTCGCAAATCCGGCGGAAATCTCTCAGGCGCTACAATGAATGTTTCTCCGAGGTGGAAGCACAGCTATGCATGAAATCATTGACGCATTCCTCAACAAGGCCCAGAGCAAGGGCATTGACTATGCCGACATCCGCGTGATCGACCGCCGCCGTGAAAGCATCACGGTGCGCGACGGGCGGGTTGACAACTACCTGGACAGCACGGATGCCGGAATCGGCGTGCGCGTGCTGCACAAGGGCCGCTGGGGCTACGCCGCCAGCCACAACATCGATGCCCGGGAAGCGGCCATGATCACCGAGACCGCCCTGCGTATCTCCGAGGCCAGCTCCCGCGCCGGGGGCGAGGCCACGCGGCTCGACGAGATCGAGGTGCATGAGGATGACTGCGCCACCCCCGTGGAGGCCGATCCCTTCGCCGTGCCGCTGGAGGACAAGCTGGCCCGCCTGATGGACTGCGATGAGCGCATGGCCAAGGCCGCCGCCCTCTCGCACCGCCAGGCCTTCTACGACGCCTGGCGCGAGGACCAGCACTTCGCCAGCACCGAGGGGGCGAAGATCCACCAGGTGGTGACGGAATGCGGTGGCGGGATCCAGGCGGACGCGATCAAGGACGGTGACCACCAGGTGCGCTGCTTCCCGAACAGCTTCCGCGGCCAGTTCCACACCGGCGGCTATGAGCAGTTCATGCGCTACGACCTCGAGGGTGAATGCGCCCGCGTGGCCGAGGAGGCCGTGCAGCTGCTGGCTGCGCCGCCCGTCCCCGACGAAGTGACAACGATCATCATTGACGGTCCGCAGCTCGGGCTGCAGATCCATGAGAGCATCGGCCATGCCATTGAGCTGGACCGTGTGCTCGGCTGGGAACTGGCCTACGCCGGCGGTTCCTTCGTCAAGCATGACGACCCCGGCCGGCTGCGCTACGGCAGTGAGATCATGCACGTCACGCTGGACCCCACGCTCAGCGGCGGACTGGGCAGCTACATGTATGACGACGACGGCACGAAGGCCTTCCGCACCGACCTGATCAAGGACGGCATTCTCACAGGCTTCATGAGCGGCCGCGACAGCGCCGGGGCCTGTGGCCAGCGCACAACGGCCTGCAACCGCAGCGATGGTTTCGCCCGGCTGCCCATCGTGCGCATGGCGAATGTCAACCTCGAACCCGGCAACTACACCCTTGAGGAGCTGATCGGCTCCACGAAGAAGGGCTACCTGTTCAGCAACAACCGTTCCTGGTCAATTGACGACCACCGTGTGAACTTCCAGTTCGGCTGCGAGGCCGCCTGGGAAATCATCGACGGCAAGCTCGGGCGGATGTTCCGCAACCCGAACTACACCGGCATCACAACGGAATTCTGGGGCAACTACAGCGGCTCCTGCAATGCCGACCACTGGAACATCTGGGGCACGCCGAACTGCGGCAAGGGCCAGCCCGGCCAGACCGCCCACGTGGCCCACGGCTGCGCCCCCTCGCGCTTTGACAACGTCAGGGTGGGGGTCCGCGGCTGATGCGCCTGGCCCTCCCGCTCCTCGCTATCCTCCTGTGGCTGGTACTGCCGGTCCAGGCGCAGGCGCGCCTGCGGGCGGATACGGATGATCCACTGGTGCTGCTCGAGGAGGCCAAGCTGAAAATCGCAGCGGGCAAACTTTCCCAGGCACAGCAGCTGCTGTCTGAGATCTCCCTCAGCGAAGAGGAGGAGTACATCCGCCAGGAAGTGCTGTTCCAGCGCATGATGCTCAGTGCGGCGCTGTTGCAGGCCACGGATTTCCTGCTGCGCGAACTCGTCAGCGGCGAGCTGTTCGAGAGTGGCTACGCGGATTACCTCGTGGATGAGCGCAGCGCCCAGGCCACCCAGTTCAGCGAAACGGCCAGGGAGTTCATTGAACTGGCAACGGCTGACCCGCAACTGGAGTTCGTGCGTTTCCGCCTGCCGCATGTGACGGTGGAGCACCTGCGTGACGTGGATCTCTACAGCGACTACGAAATGCTCAGCGCCGCAGTGGACTCCTGGGAGAAGGACCAGCAGAGGCTCGGTA
Organism: Planctomycetales bacterium; assembly: GCA_024645305.1. Lineage (GTDB taxonomy): Bacteria > 4484-113 > 4484-113 > 4484-113 > JAFGCY01 > JAHEFU01. The sequence goes on along the minus strand of JAHEFU010000027.1, from coordinate 651 downwards.
AGGGGCTTGTCAACGCCCAGGCGCGGGTGGCGCTCGTGCTGGCCTGCGCCCGCTACTACGACCTGGAACAGGCCAGTGCCACCATCGAGGCGGTTTCGCGCCGTCTGCTGGAAGGTGTCCCGCTGGACATGCGTGCCACGATCGACTGGATCGCCGAGTTCGCCTATTCCGTTGCCAACCCCGCAGATGACCTGGAGGAACTCAGCCTGCTGGCCACGGCCAGCCTGGAACCTGCCGCCGTCGCGGAAGCAGCGCCGGAAAGCCCGCCCCCCGCCCCGAAGCTGAAACCTGCCGGGGCCAGCCGGCTGCGCCGGGGCAATAAGCAATCAAACGAACGCGAGGCAGGGACGTCAGACTGACATGAGACTGATCAGCATCACAGTCCTATTCTGCCTGGCCTCTATCGGGGCGGCATTGGCTGCGCCCTCAGATACCCTGGCCTCTGCTCACCGCGAACTGTCCGGTGACCACATCTATGCGGCGGATGCCCTGCTGCAGGAAGTGGTGGATGACCCGGCCGCCAGCCAGCTTGAGGTGGAGGAGGCCCTGTTCCTGCAGTCCATCATCTATTACGGTGACGTGCTGGGGGCCATGGCCGTGATTGAACCGCTGGCCGCCGCCAGCGGTGAGGGCAGTGGCTACAAGGGAGAG
>JAHEFU010000026.1 GCA_024645305.1 Planctomycetales bacterium | reverse complement strand
CTGGACAGGAGTTTAACCGTGGCGGAGGACAGCTCTCTCTTCCTGCAGTTTGAGTGCGCCGCCGGGCAGGGGATCAGCATAAATGACATAAGTGTGGAGCTGCAGCTGAAAAGTGCTGAAGCCACGATGATAGACGCGAACATTCCGCTTCGAGATGCCAGCAACACTGATATCCGCATCCCGATGCGAGCCCTTGATGCGGATGGCCGGGTTGCGACCGGCTACTCTGGTTTGGCAACAATGTACCTGTTTCGGGAAGAGGCTGTGATGCATATCCCGATCAGCTTCACGGAAGGCCTGGCCGATGTCATTTTCAGGCTGTCTGAACTGGGTGACTACGATGTCCAGTACATCTGCGACCTGCAGGAGCCCATCTTCAGTACCTTGAGCATCTATGAACCGGGGCTCCCCGTCTATGAAATTGAAATACAGTTGCCTCGACCAGAGAGGCTGGACACGACTGACTTCACTACGATGGAGTCCTTCGGAACCATCAGGCTGGCCGGAGCGGATCCCGTGCGAGTTGGGATCAGCGGCCTGCCGCAGCCCAGCCCGGATAGCCTGGTCCGGCCCCTGCAGCTCAATTTCACCGAGGGCTGGCCTGATCCCGAATATGGCTACCTGCGCAGGACCGCCGAACTGAGGCATTCCGCGTATGACCCGACCCAGATCCGGGATCTCCTGGCAACATGGGTCTTCAGCGAGGCTGGTCTGCCGGTATTGCGCCAACGTGCGGTACACCTGCGAGTGAATGGTGTTTACCAGGGCGTGTTCATTGAATCCGAAGTGCCGGACGAAGCCTGGCTTGATGCCATGGACTTTAGCGCGGATTCAGAGCTGTATGTGATGCACGGCGTCGGCAGCCTCAATCCGCGCGACGGCACGCAGTACTTCGATGACCTGTTCTCCAGGGTGCGCCAGCCTGAGGCAGGCATGCAGGAGTTGCATGCCTTCGTTGGCAAGGTTGGCAGGGTGTTCACCGAAGTCGGCGAGGAGGAGCGCTTCGAGCGGATGCAACCCCTGGTGGACAGCAACCAACTGCTTGACTTCTTTCTCGCCCTGTCAATGTGCAGTGCCAATGACAACTACCGGAGGTTCTACGCCGTGCTGGATCAGGGAAGCGGGGGACCGGGCTGGAGTATGCTGCCAACGGAGCTGTCACTGTGCTTCGGGATCTCGGAGCTGAACAATCCGCTGACAGCCGGCGCGGGATTCCAGCCTGTCAATGACCTTGACATGATCGGCAGCGTGGACGAGAACATCCTGCTGCGTACCATCCTGAGCAGCCCACACAGCCAGGAGATCCTGCGTGACAGGATGCTCACGCTGATGGATGGCAAACTGGCGGCAGGTGAGGTGATTGCCAGGCTTGACCATTTCGCCGTCCTGCAGCGCACGGACTTGCTTGCTGTCGGCAGCCACGGCCTCAGCGAGGAGGAGCTGGAAACGCAGCTGGAATTCATCCGGGGAAACATCAGGGAGCACTGGGAGTACCTGCGAAGCCAGGTGGTTGACAATGCTTCCTCACATGACGGGCATGGGCACTGATCAGCGGATCACTTCTGGAACATCTCGATTATTCGCCTGTGGCCCAGTCGGGCTGCCGCTTCTCCAGGAATGCACCGAGTCCTTCCTGGCCTTCCGGCCCGGTGCGCAGGGCGGCAATCAGGTCAGCTGTCCGTTCCCTCCAGGCTGGAAGTTGTGCAGCTTCCAGGGCACTGAGCAACTGTTTGGTCTGCTGCACGGCGGATGGTGCGCAGAGGAGAGCAGCACCCAGCAGGGCCTGCAGCCTGCCGTCCACGTCGGGCAGTGCACACACTTCATGCAGTAGACCGATCAATCTACCGTGATCGGCGTCAAATGGCATTGCACTGAGCATCAGGTGGCGGGCGTGACCTGTTCCGATGCGGGCGCTGACGAATGGTGAGATCGTGGCAGGTGACAGACCCAGCCTGACTTCACTGAGGGAGAAGCGGCTGTCAGCTGTTGCCAGGGCCATGTCGCAGCAGGCGATCAGTCCGATCCCCCCGCCGTAGGCTCCGCCCTCCACGCAAGCTAATGTCAGGCAAGGTGCGGCATTGATCGCGGCAAACACATCAAACAGGGCCAGTGCATCCTGCCTGTTCTGCTCCGCTGAATATGCGGCACTTTCCTTCATCCAGTTCAGATCAGCCCCGGCGCAGAAGAATCCCCCTGCACCGCGCAAGACGACTATCCGTGGCTGCTTCAGTGGAAGTTCTGAGGTAAAGAACTCGGTCAGCTCCGCGATCATCTGCGGATTGAGCGCATTGCGCCTGTCCGGTCTGTTCAGCAGGCAGGTCGTGACAGCACCGGTGGATTCGATCCGCAGAGACTTGTATTCAGCCATTCTCTGATTGTAATCCGTTCCGCGACACTTCCCGAAGCTGCTATAATCCGCTTTTGGTGAGTTACCAACTGCCAAAACCCTGCCGGTGCGCTTCCTCTGAAGCAGCTGCATCCATTTCCTTCCCCCTTCCTGGAGCCATGAATGATTGATCCCGTGCGTAAGGTGCTCGTGATCGGCAGCGGGCCGATCGTTATCGGGCAGGCTGCTGAATTTGACTATGCCGGGACCCAGGCCTGTCGCTCACTGCGGGAAGAGGGCGTGGAGGTGGTGCTCGTGAATTCCAACCCGGCCACCATCATGACCGACCGTGAAACTGCTGATCGCGTCTACATCGAGCCGATGGACCTGCCGCACATTGAGGAGATCATTTCCCGGGAACGCCCGGATGGGCTGCTGCCCACTCTGGGCGGACAGACTGGGCTCAACATTGCTACGAAGCTCTGGGAAGCCGGCATTCCCCAGAAGTACGGCATGCGCCTGCTGGGCACCAGTTTCGAGTCCATCCAGAAGGCAGAGGACCGGGACCTGTTCAAGCAGACCATGCAGGAACTTGGCATGCCGATTCCCTCCAGTTTCATCGCGGGCAGCTTTGAACAGGCCATGGAGATCGGTACAAGGATGGATTTCCCGCTCATCATCCGTCCTGGTTTCACCCTGGGCGGTACGGGGGGAGGGATCGCCTACAACCGTGAGGAATTCGCGGAGTACTGCACAAGCGGACTGCTCTACAGCCTCAACAACCAGATTCTGATTGAAGAATGCGTGGTTGGCTGGAAGGAGCTGGAGTATGAAGTGATGCGCGACAAGGATGACAACTGCATCACCATCTGCAACATGGAGAACATAGACCCGATGGGCATCCATACCGGAGATTCCATCGTGGTGGCCCCCAGCCTGACCCTCAGTGACGTGGAGCACCAGGTGCTGCGCAGCGCCGCCCTGAAGATCATCCGCGGCCTGAAGATCGAGGGTGGCTGCAATGTGCAGTTCGCACTGTCACCGAAGGAACTGAAATTCTACGTGATCGAAGTAAATCCACGGGTCTCCCGCAGCTCAGCCCTGGCTTCCAAGGCCACGGGTTATCCGATTGCCAGGGTCGCTGCCAAGATCGCACTGGGCAAGCGCCTGCATGAAATCATGAACCAGGTCACCGGGGAGACCATGTCCAGCTTCGAGCCTGCTCTCGATTATGTAGTGATGAAGATTCCCAAGTGGCCCTTTGACAAGTTCCGTGAGGCGGACCGCAAGCTCGGCACACAGATGAAAGCCACCGGTGAGGTCATGAGCATTGACCGTACCTTTGAGGGAGCATTTCTCAAGGCCCTGGCGGGCCTGGAGGTCAAGCTGTTCAGTTTCCGAACCAACCGCTGGATGGTCATGACTGACCAGGAACTCCTGACTTTCCTGGCAGAACCGACGGATGGGCGGATCTTTGCGCTGTTCGAGGCGATCTACCGCGGCTACTCTCCCGAGTACCTGCACCGCCTGACGGGCATTAGCCACTACTTCCTGGAGAAGTTCACCCATCTGGTCAACCTGGAGATCGATTTACGCGAACGCGGAGGCGAACTGGAGGAGGAACAGCTGGCCAGCCTGAAGCGCTACGGCATCACTGATGCCATGGCCGGAGCCATCATGTCCACGGATGCAGCAGAACTGTCAGATCTGCGCAGAAGGCTCAATATGCAGGCGAACTACAAGGCAGTCGATACCTGTGCCGCGGAGTTCCATGCCCAGTCACCTTACTTCTACAGTGCCTATGCCGAGGAAAGCGATCCGGTGATTGCCGCAGATGTGCTGTCTCCACCCAGCAAGGGCAAGGTCCTGGTCCTCGGAAGCGGGCCGATCCGCATCGGACAGGGCATCGAATTTGATTACAGTGCGGTGCATGCCCTGATTGCCCTGCAGGCCATGGGCTACGAGGCCGTGATTGTCAACAACAACCCCGAAACGGTGTCCACTGACTTCGATGTCTCCGATGCCCTGTATTTTGAACCACTGACCTTTGAATCGGTGAAGGCGATCATTGACCGCGAGAAGCCGCTGGGCGTTGTCTGCCAGTTCGGCGGCCAGACCGCCATCAACCTGGCAGCACCGCTGGAAAGGGCGGGCATCAAGGTGCTGGGCATCACACCCGATGCCATTGATGAGACGGAGGACCGTGAGCGCTTCGATGCCCTGATTGCCAGGCTGGACATTCCCCGTCCGGACGGCCGGACCGTCAGTGATTATGAACTGGCCGTGGATGCGGCCCATGAGGTCCGCTTCCCCGTGCTTGTGCGCCCCAGCTATGTGCTGGGTGGCCGGGCGATGCAGATCATCTACACCACGGAGGATCTGCGCAAGTACATCCGTGAGAACATCCATGCCTTTGACAACCAGCCGCTGCTGATTGACAAGTTCCTTGGCGGCCGAGAGCTTGAGGTTGACGTTGTCAGTGATGGCGAGAATGTGATCATCCCCGGCATCATGGAACACATAGAACGCGCCGGGATCCACAGCGGAGACAGCATGGCCGTATACCCGACGCAGAATATCTCTGCAGCGGTCCGCGAACAGCTGGTGGAATTCTCCACGCGCATTGCCAGGGCTATCCACGCCCGGGGCCTGATCAACATCCAGTATGTGGTGGACCGTGACGAGAAGTTGTACGTAATCGAAGTTAACCCCCGCGCCAGCAGGACAGTACCCTTCATTTCCAAGATTACGGCTGTGCCGATGATCCGCCTGGCCATGCATGCCGTGATGGGCAACTCCCTGGCTGACTGCGGCTTCCCGCTCGGCCTGCAGCCGGAGGGCACACTGGTGGCTGTCAAGGCACCGGTCTTCAGCTTCCAGAAGCTCAGGGACCTCGATGTCCAGCTCGGACCGGAGATGAAGTCCACCGGCGAAGTGATGGGTATTGCCGATGACTATCCGGAAGCCCTGCACAAGGCGCTGATTGCCGCCGGCATCAATGTTCCCTCTGCCCAGGAATGCCAGGGCATGGGCCTGCTGGCCACGATAGCGGATATTGACAAGGAGGAATGCCTGGAACTGATCCGTGGATTCAGTGAGCTCGGCATGGAAATCCACAGCACCGCCGGTACGGCCCGCTTCCTCAAGGACAACGGGATCCCCGCCATCAGCGTCCGCAAGCTCAGTGAAGGCCGGCCGCATATCGTGGACCACATCATGGACGGACGCTTCAAGCTTGTGATCAACACGGTCAGTGAGAATCAGATTGCTGAAGCCGAGGCTCGCCTGATCCGCCGGGAAGCCGTCGAGCACAATATTCCAGTGATAACCAGCCTGGATACTGCGGGAGCACTGTTGACCGCTATCCGGCGGCGGCATACCGCGAGCGTCGGTGTCCGCGAACTGGGATCAGTGATGGAGCGCATGGGTCTGCCCGGGGCGCCCTGATTCTCACCAGGTCATGCTGCTGATACAGGTCTTGCTGTAAGCTGCCATCCGGGTGGCTGCCCCGAATTGCACCCATATTATTGCCCGCATCCCTGTGTGGTGCTAAAATTACCGTTCGTTTTTCCGGCCGAGGAGCTGTTAATGAGCCGCCAATTAACCAACTGGTTGATCATCATCGCTGTGATAGCGGTGGGAGTGATCAATCCCATATACAGGAATAGCAAGGGTGAACCCATCGTGACCGAGGGCCTCGACCTCAGGGGCGGAGTCGAGGTTCTGCTGCGTGCCACGCCTGAAGACGGCGGTACGCCCCAACTCGACGACATGGAACGCGTCAAGGCCGTAGTCCGCAACCGTGTGGATCCCCAGGGCCAGAAGGAAATCTATCTCACGAGTGTGGGTACTGACCGCCTGCTGCTGCAGGTGCCCGGTGAGTCAGATCCTGACAGTGTGATTTCCGTGATCGGCGAGACTGCTTACCTTGAGTTCATCAACACCGGAGCCAACAGCATTCCGCGCGGGACAGCCTTCAACAAGGAAGGCACCAAGGAGCGCCGCGAGGAGTATGCAAAGTATGAGCAGATCATGGATGGCGCAGACCTGTCCAGCGCATTTGTGGGCTTCGACACCATGAACAAGCCCTGCATCAACTTCGAACTGAACCCGGACGCCGCCGAGACCTTCGGCAGCTTCACCAATAACCACATCGGACAGTACCTGACGGTCCTGCTCGATGGCGTGGTCATCACGAGCCCCTCCATCAACAGTGCAATCTGGGGTGGCAGTGGGCAGATCACCGGTGAGTTCTCCCAGGAAGAGGCGCACAAGCTGGCTACCCAGCTCAACGCTGGTGCGCTTCCGATTCCGCTGGAGATCCTGCAGTCTTCCGTCGTGGGTCCCACGCTTGGCCAGGAAAGCATCGACAAGAGCTACCGGGCCGGCCTGATGGGATTCCTGATTGTTTTGGCAATGATAATCCTGTTCTACCGTCTGCCGGGTGTGGTGGCTTCCGTTGCACTTGCCATCTATGTCGTGCTGGTGCTGGGCTACTTCAGCCTGTTCAACGCCACCATGACACTGCCCGGTATCGCCGCTTTCATCCTCTCGATTGGAATGGCCATCGACGGCAACGTGATCATCTTCGAGAGATTGAAGGAGGAGTTGCGCTGGGGCAAGACCCTGCGCGCTGCCCTGGACGCCTCGTTCGCAAGGGCCTGGGTGGCCATTATCGATGGGAACACTACAACCTTTATCGGTGCTGTCGTGCTGTTCTGGTTCGGCAGCGGACCCGTGAAGGGCTTTGCAATCACACTGGCGCTGGGAATCGTCCTTTCCCTGTTCTCGTCAGTCTTCGTCACCCGTACCATGCTCGAGACCCTTTCCAGCTCGGTGCGCAATGAAAAGCTGTACGGGTAGGTGCATCAATGAACGACTTCACTAACGGCAAATACTTCCGCTACCTGGACCGGGCTCCGCTCTGGGTGGCCATCAGCGCAATTGTCATCCTTGTTGGCTTCGTGGGCATGTTCATCAATCATTCCCGCACTGGCGCCTGGTTCAACCTGAGCATCCACTACACCGGCGGTGAGCACCTTCTGCTGAAGACCACCGAGCCGATGGATATCGACGGACAGGCCATCAAGGCCATCGTCGGGGAATTCTCCGCCAGTGAGCCAATCGTCCAGGTCTATGCTGACGACCTGACCAAGGTTGCCATCAAAATGGTAGTCAAGGCCGATGGCGTAAACGAGGCCGAGCTGTCCAACAGCCGAGTGGAGAACCTGCGCGACATGAAGGAGCGCATCGGTGACGCCCATGGCGGCTACGACTCGGCGACGAACCCGGAAACACTGGAACAGGACCACGTTTCGGCGACGATCGGCGCGGAGCTGATCCGCAACACGATCTACGCCCTGATCTTCGGCAGCATCCTGATCATGCTCTACATCCTGATGCGCTTCGGTCGCTGGCAGTACAGTGTCGCGGCGATCATCGCGCTTTTGCATGACGTTGCCATTACCCTGGGCTTCGCCGCCGTGGCTCGCATCGAGATCGCTGACAGCTTCATCGCGGTGGTGCTGACGATCATAGGTTACTCGATCAATGACACGATCATCATCTTTGACCGGATCCGTGAGAATGCTCGCCATTACGGTGACAAGCATCCGCTCAAGTTCATCTGTGACATCTCGCTGAACCAGACCCTGATGCGTTCCATCAACACCACGGCCACTACCGTCGTGATGATCATCGCGCTGATCTTCCTCGGAGGAGAGAACATCAGGCCCTTCCTGCTGGCAATGTGTGTCGGCATGCTTTCCGGTGCTTACAGCTCGATCTTCATCGCCGCTCCGGCAATGCTCTGGTTCAGCAAGGGCCAGCAGACCGGAAACGACCTTGAGCGTGACAAGATCATGGACAACGAAGTCGTCGACGAGATGGAAGTTCCGGATGACGACGGGGACAGCTCTTCCACGGTTGGCCGTCAGATTGACCAGGCCATCGAGCGCAAGGGCAAGAAGCGTCGCAAGCAGCAGCGGAGAAAGTAGTGCCGGCAGGCGAGCAGGAAGGCCTTTCCCAGCTGACAAGGCGACTGTTCGCGGATAATCCGCAGCTCTCTGAGCGCATTGCGCACCTGGACGGGGCGGAATTCATTGACTCCCGCAGGCTTGAGCGTATTGCGGGTAGCGCTGCCTGGCAGTCCGTCAGGGCTTTCATCCAGCGTGTGCTTGACGAGAAGATCCCGGTACTGCTGTTTGGGGACTATGACGTTGACGGCAGCACTGCGGCATTCCTGTTGTTTCGCTGGATGCGAGGCAGGGGGGCTGTTGGGAACATCTTTCTGCCATCCCGCTTCAAGCATGGCTATGGACTCGACACGGCTGTCCTGGAACAGGCCAGGGAGCAGGGTTACCGGGCCCTGATCGCCCTGGACTGCGGCACAGCCAACCTTGAGGAGATCAGGCAGGCCCAGGAGATGGGTATGGATGTGCTGGTGATTGACCACCATACCCCGAAGGCTGAGTTGCCGGACTGCATCGTGTTCAACCCGCATCTCCAGGAGGAACTGCCCCCCCTGTGCACGGCGGGCCTGGTCCTGCTGGCGCTGCAGCTGATGGATGACGGAGCAGCCAGCACACTCGCCGGTGACGAGCTGGAACTGGCGGGGCTGGCAACCCTGGCTGACATCGTCCCGCTTGTCCCGGAGAACTGGTACCTGGTGCATCAGGCACTGCGTCTGCTCCCGGCCACGGACAACATCGGCATGCAGGAGCTCCTGAAAATCAGCGAACTCCATGGCATAGATATCTGCACCGCCAGGCAGCTGGGATTTCAATTGATTCCACGACTCAATGCTGCCGGCAGGATGCGCACTGCCAGGTTGATTTCCGACCTGTTCGCCTGCACAGAGCGTGGTGAGGCGCGCCGGCAGGCAGCCCAGCTGGATCTGCTCAATCGCGAGCGCAAGGATGTCACCAGTGAGAATTTCCGCCAGGCCTCGCGTCAGGCCCTGGCATTTGGTGATTCACCGGCGCTTGTGCTCTATGACGAACAGTGGCACATCGGTGTTGTCGGGATCGTGGCAGCCCGGATCGCTGAGCAGTTTGAACGGCCTGCACTGGTACTCACGCAGTCACCCACTGACCCGGACCTGCTGACCGGCAGTGCCCGCAGTTTTGGAAACATCAGCCTGGTGGACAGCCTGGCTGGCTGCGAGAATGAGCTTGTGTCCTTCGGGGGACATGCCGCGGCAGCCGGAGTCAAGCTGAAGGTGGATGCGATTGATGCGTTCCGCGTAGCCTGGGCTGATTCAGTGGCTTCCCGGGCTGACCAGGACCAGGCTGGCCCGCAGACGCAGCATAATGCCTGGGCTGACCTGCCCGGGATCGGGATCGGCGACATGAGTGCCAGGTTCGAGGATGAGATTTGGCAGCTGGCCCCGTTTGACTCCACGATCCTGCCTGCCCCCCGGGCGGTACTGCAGGGAGTCCATGTGGCGCGCTGCAGCTACATGGGCCGGGAGAAGACACACATCAATCTAGTGCTGACTGACGGACAGCGGCAGGTACGCGTGGCCGGCTTCAACATGAGCCATCTGTACGCTCGCCTGCAGCCTGGCAGCGTGGTCCAGCCAGTGGTGGAGTTCGAGGCGGACAACTGGAACAACAAGCGCTCAGTTATGTTAAGGTTAATCGGATTGACCGAGCAAGATGGCCCCCAGACAAGCTAGCAGCAGCCGGGATTACTACGAAGCGGACAGTCTGTTCAATGACATCAGTGACAGGCTGCGGCGGCGCATGCCGCGTTTTGATGAGGACCGCCTGCGCAGCGCATATGAACTGGCTATCAGTGCGCATGACGGACAGCTGCGCAAGGATGGCAGCCCCTACATCATCCATCCCCTGGAAGTAGCGGAAATCTGCATGGACCTGGAAATGGATGCGGACTCCATCATCGCGGCGATCCTGCATGATGTGGTGGAGGACACCAGCGTCCGGCTCAACCAGATACGCCAGCTGTTCGGTAACGATGTTGCCAACATGGTGGACAGCCTGACCAAGATCAAGAAGATCGACTTCTTCGCGCGCTTCACCGGCCGTAACAAGGCATCCAACCAGGCCCGCAACCTGCAAAAGCTGTTCGTGGCGATGACCAACGACTACCGCGTGATCGTGATCAAGATCGCGGACCGCCTGCACAACATGAAGACACTGGGCTCCATGCCGGAACACAAGCGGACTCGCATCAGCCGGGAGACACTGGAGTTCTACATCCCAATTGCCAGGCGACTGGGTCTTGGTACAGTTACGAGTGAACTGGAGGACCTGGTTTTCCAGTTCCTCTACCCAGAGGAATATGCCAGCCTCAAGAAGCAGGTAAGCACATACTTCCACGAACACGAGCAGAAGATCCAGGACATGGTAAGCGCCGCCCGGACACTGCTGGAGCGCAATGGCATCGGCGTATCCAGCATCTACGGGCGTTCCAAGCACCTGTGGAGTATCCACCAGAAGATGGAGCTGCAGGGAGTCGGGATTGACGGGATCTATGACCTGCTGGCGATCCGCATCGTGATTGCGGGGCAGGAGATTGACTGCTACCGGGTGCTGGGCCTGATCCACAGCAGGTGGAAGCCGATCTTCGAGCGCTTCCGGGACTTCGTTGCCAGCCCGAAGGAGAATGGCTACCAGACCCTGCACACAACGGTGATTGGACCCGGTGGCAGCTGGGTTGAATGCCAGATCCGCACTGACGACATGGACTATGAAGCCCGCCAGGGCATCGCCGCGCACTGGAGCTACAAGGAGAAGCCGCAGCTGGCCCGCATCGTGAAGGATGAGTCCTGGCTGGAGTTCATCCGGGAACTTTCGGAAGATGATGTCAACAGCGAGGAATTCGTGGCCAGGACGCGGGAATCCCTGCATGGCGACCAGGTACTGGTGCTCAGTCCCCGTGGCGAAGTTGTCAACCTGCCGCTCGGTTCAACCCCCGTGGACTTCGCCTACTACATCCACACGAACCTCGGCCACAGCATCCGCGGTGCGCGGGTCAACGGGAACCATGTTTCGCTGAACTACGAGCTGCGCAATGGAGACGTCGTTGAGGTAATAAAGGCCAGGGAGGAGAATGCCGCTCCCCGGCCGGAATTCATGATGATGGTCAAGTCTCCCAAGAGCATGCTGAAGATCCGCAAGTACTTCAAGGCGGCTAGCCGCGACGAGCGCATTACTGCCGGCCGGACGCTGCTCAGGCAGCTCATCACCGGGCAGGGACTGTATCCCCTGAACCTCATGGCCAATGACAAACTGGCCCTGCTGCTCAAGACCATGAAAGTTCGCAGCATAGATGAGATGTACGGCAAGATTGCGATCGGGGAATTCGAGACCGGCACGATCATCTCCGAACTGAAGAAAATCCACCGTTCACGGGCGGAGCAGGGGCCGCTCAAGACCAAGCAGAGTGAAGCGGAGCGCCAGCAACGGCGGGTCAGCCAGCTCAGCGGCATCGGCTATGAACTCGGGCTGCAGCTCAGCGGAGGTCAGCTGATGCGCAGCCGGACGGAAATCCGCTCCTGCTGCACACCTGTGCCCGGCGACAACATTTACGGCGTGCACAACCGGGCTGAGCGCATGGTCTACATCCACCGTCTGGACTGTCCCCGCCTGCAGGTAGACCTGCGGGAGGGTTCTCTGGTCGAGACTGAATGGACCGGCAAGACTGAAGATAAGCGCTATCCGGCCCGCATCCGGATCCACTCCCTCAACAGAGTGGGTCTGCTGTTCGAGGTACTGCGGTTCCTCAGTGAGAACCATATCAACCTCGGTGGTGCCGAATTCAGCTCATCGCCATCGGCCTTTGCGGCTGATGAAATGGCCAAGTTCGACCTGACAGTGGAAGTTGCGGATGTCAATGAACTGAAGCAGGTGATGGAAGTCATTATGCAGATCGAGGATGTCTCTGCGGTGGAGCGCGCATTGCCCGAGGAAACTCCTACCGATCCGGAGCCAGGGAGTTGAGAGCGGTAGTCCAGCGGGTCAGTAGGGCCAGTGTAAGCGTGGAAGGTAAGGTCAGGGGTGAAATCGGCCGCGGACTGCTCGTTTTGCTTGCAGCTGTGCAGGGAGACGGTGAGCCGGAAACTGCTTTCATGGCGCGCAAGATTGCCGGCATGCGGATCTTCCCGGATGCACAGGACAAGATGAATCTGGATGTTGGCCAGGCAGGCGGGGCAGTGCTGGTGGTTTCCCAGTTCACGCTGGCTGCCCAGACCAGTTCGGGCAACCGGCCATCCTTTTCCTCTGCCCTGCCACCGCAGGAAGCCATGGAACTGCTGGAGAAATTCATGAAGGCCCTGCGGAATGAACACGGTCTGGACGTTGCCAGCGGTGAGTTCGGGGCCCGGATGGCGGTGGAGCTGGTAAATGACGGTCCGGTGACGATCATTGTTGACACGCAACGGAGTAGCTGACCGCAGATGTTGGTCACGGACCTAATCGGTTACGGAGCCGAGGCCGCCCGCGGGGAGGAGCCCTTACGGAGACAGCATCCGGGTGCCGTTGCCAATCCCTCTTGAATTAGTCCTCGTAAAAACAGATGCTCTTGCAGCTGAAGCAGTACGGCGCATCCGCAGGCAGGGCTGAACCGCAGTTCCGGCAGCTCATGGCGATGCCGGTCAGTTGCAGGGTGACGCTGGCAACAAAGGCCTCCTCCTCCTCGTCGGACAGACCGGTGTTCTCGTCCTCGATGTATTCATCCACCACTGGATCCACGAAATCATCCTCTTCATCCGAGTATTCAATGGGAAATTCCGCCTCGTCATCATCCACCGCATAGCCATCGGGAATCTCCGGCTCATCATCTTCAAGCTCGATCTCCATTTCATCCAGCTCTTCATCGGAAACTGTGATTGTGGCTGTGCCGGTCCGCCTGTCGCCGAGCTGCCGGTTGATTTCATCCAGTTCCTCCCGGGCTTCCGCCAGCCGCTCCTCATCAACCTCTATTTCCATGTAACGGCTCAACATGAGCCGTGCCAGCTCGAAATCCTCCATGGTTGTGAGGAACTCCGCGGCATACCACAGCGCATCAAGGCTTTCCGGGTCCGCTGCCAGGGCCAGCATGTATGAACGCCAGGCTTCCCGGGCAAACTCCAAGTTTGAGAAGCAGACCCCAAGCATGTTCCAGCCGTTTGGATCAGAGCCATCCAGGATCGTGATCTTGTGGAAGCATTCCAGGGCCATCTTGTAATCATCTCTGTCGAGGGCTTCATTGCCCTTCTCATCAAGTCTGGACTTGGTTGCAAGCTCATCGGCACTCAGTTCCCGGCGCGCGATTACCCCTGATGCATTGCTCATTTTCAGACTGCCTCCAGCAAGGTGATGCAGAAATTGTAATACATCGGCCCGCAGCGCGACTACCCGTGAAGCTGACATGCATTGAACTGGGTTCTGGCAGTCACAAAACCACTTGGGATTGCCCGGCCACAGCAGCTGTCCAGTTCTTTGGAGGGACTGCGAAGAGCAGTAAATGGAGACTGAACTGCCTCTGTGAAATCTGCCTGGAGCAGCACCGGGGAATTACGGAAAAATTCGTGGGGAATTTTACCGAAGCTGGCCAAATAACTCTTGTAATCGCCAAATGCGTCTGATATTCTAGGATCCCTTGAAGGCAATGGTGTACAGTTGAGGCAGTACATCAGGGGTGCTACCGTTGACAGAATCTGGATTGGTCCAAAACCTCCCGCGCGAGGTTATCAACTTATGAACCAAACCTGTCTGTTGACTGTGGATAACTGATACGAGAGCGGGTTGATTTGGAAGATTGTTGACAACTTTCGACTTCCTGTTCACGAAGTATCCAAAATACTACGAGGAGGCGGAGCGTCGGTGGGTCGGATCCTGCCGTTTAAATGTATGCAGACCCACAATGCAACAGATCTTCTAGAGATCATCAAACAGCAACTCTGCGAACAGACGAACCGCCCCAAGTATGAACTGCTTATAAAGCCGCTCAATGCGGTCTCATTCGATGACAACCTGCTGGTGATTGCAGCTGCCAATGAAATGAACCGCAACTGGGTTCAGGACCAGTTCGGGGACATCATCGTCGAGCTGGTTGAGTTGATCACCGGCAAGCGGGCTGAATTGCGGATCGTCACCGGTCGCGCCGTGCCCGACGGCTCCCCGGCAGGCCCGGAACAGGATCGCGAAGGGTTCGGACTGGATATCCTGCCGTCTCCGGCTGAACAGGATGACATCCCCCTGCGGCAGGCCGCCAAACCCCTGCTTAATTCCCGCTACACCTTCAATGAATTCGTCGTCGGTGCAAACAACCAGTTCTGCTACAGCGCCTGCTGGCAGATATCGCAGCGTCCCGGCCAGAGTTACAACCCGATGTTCCTCTACGGTGGCGTGGGCCTCGGAAAAACACACCTGATGCACGCCATCGGCCATGAGGTCTGGAACAAACAGCGGGCCAGCAACGTTGTCTACGTAAGCAGTGAGAAGTTCACGAATGACTTCATAGAGCATGTACGGACCGGGAAGCGCATGTCGGAATTCCACAGGCGCTACCGCCAGGCGGATGTCCTGCTGATTGATGACATCCAGTTCCTGTGTGGCAAGTCAGAAACCCAGAGCGAGTTTTTCCACACCTTCACAGCGCTTGTGGAGGCCGGCAAGCAGATCATCATCAGTTCTGATCGCCCGCCGCGGACTCTCAAGGGTATGGAGGAGCGCCTGATCAGCCACTTCAGCATGGGCCTGGTGGCGGACATTGCCGATCCCAGCCTCGAGACCAGGGTGGCAATCCTGCGCCAGAAGGCGAGGCAGGAGAATGTGAACCTGCCTGACGAAGTCTGTTACTTCATCGCCGACCGTGTCACTAGCAATATCCGCGAGCTCGAAGGGGCACTGGTACGCCTGCTGGCATTCAGTGACTTCTCCAGCAGCCCGCCGACGATCGAATTCGCCGCACGGGTTCTGGCAGACATCCTTGACACGAGCGGCATCCGCCGGGAAGTCAGCATCCGCCAGATCATTTCCGCGGTGTGTGACTACTTCAACATCAGTGACAGCCTGCTGCTAAGCCCCAACCGGTCCAAGCGTGTGGCCCAGGCGCGGATGATCGTGATGTACTTCGCCCGTGAGTTCACCAACCTGACCCTTAGTCAGATAGGGTCAGAGCTCGGTAACCGGGACCACAGCACCGTCTCCCATGGAGCGAGCAAGATTACGGCGGAGATTGTGGAAGATCCCTACATAGAGCAGGCAGTCAGCCAGATCAGCCGCATGCTCAAGTAAGCGGAAGAGTGCTCCTCTCAAAACACTCCGTCCTGATATAATCAGGCCAGCTTGAATCAGAAGGTCTACCATCTCCCCGCCCGGTTCTGGCCCTACCTCGTGGCTGCCAAGCTGATCGGGTTCGGTTCAAGCTATATTTTCGTGTGGATGCTGTACTTTTCCAGGTCCACGGATTACGGCAGCCCTGCTTTCTTCTGGTCCAGTCTTGTACTGATGGCAGTGTTGAACATCTGCCTGTTCCGCTTCATGATCCCTACGCCGGAGAACCACGACCGGCTCTTCCTGTTCAGCCTGGCAATAGATCTGCTCACGGCATCCTACCTGTTCATGTTCGAGCCAAGGATGATCCTGATCTACCTGATAGCGCTGATCGTGATCAACAGCTTCTACAACTTCGTGATGCCGCGCAGCACCGGCACGCTATTGTCGGTCCTCAGCGTGGTTTTCTACGGATTCAGCATACTTCTGGCACGGGTGAACCCTGAAGTGGAGAGCTTCAGCACAAACGTTGAGGCTAATGCCTATGCGTTGATTGGCATCGGTGCACTGGCCACGGCGACTATCCTCGTGCGCAAGATCAAGCGCAATATTGATGAGATTTACCAGGTCAGTGAAGACCTGGTCAGTGAGCTGAGCCAGCAGGCCATTGATGCCAACCTGGCTGTCGAGTCCCTTGTAGAGCGCAACCGCGAAGTGCAGACCCTGCTGCAGATCCTGGAGAACATCATTTCCGTGCTGGACTGGGAGGAACTGTTCGGCAAGATTGTTGAGGCCCTGCGCAACCGCTTCGACTTCGACAAGTTCTCCATCTACATCTACAACCATGAGGACCAGCGTCTCGAACTCAAGGTGGAGTCAGGGGATGAAACAGCCACCGGTGTAGCGCGCAACGTAAAGCTGGACCAGGGGGTCGTGGGCTGGTGCTTCTCAAACCGCGAAGGTGTGATGATTGACGATGTGCTTGAGGACAAGCGCTGGGAGAGTTTCAACCAGCGTGGCAAGAAGATCCGTTCCCTGGCCTGCATGCCCCTGATGTTCCGCCAGGAAGCACTGGGCGTGCTCTGCCTGGACAGCCATCATGTGAAGAGCTTCGATGCGGACGCATTCGCATTCCTGCAGAACATTGCCCCGCTGATTTCAATCGCGGTTTCCAACAGCCTGAGCTACACCACAGTGAAGACGGAGAGCCACACGGATAACCTGACGCAGCTGAATAACCACGGCGGCTTCATGGAGAAGTTCATCCCGATGCTCAATGAGTCTTACTGCAAGGATGTGCCGCTGGGCCTGATCTACATGGATATCGACCACTTCAAGTCCATCAATGACAGCTATGGACATCTCGTTGGAAACCTCGTGATCCAGGAACTGGCCCAGATCCTCAAGACATTCTTCCGCGGTACCGACCTCGTCGGCCGCTGGGGCGGCGAGGAGTTCGCGGTTGTGCTCAAGGGTACGCCACCGGAGATTTCCCCGCGGATTGCCGAGCAGCTGCGCCGCAAGGTGGAAGCGCACCAGTTCCCGATTTCACTGCAGCGCGATGCATTCAAGCAGGTGACCATCAGCATCGGGCTGGCAACCACATCCGATACTAATCTCAAGCCTGAAGTATCCCGTGGCTCCCGCAGCACGGGGGAGGGCGATGTCTTCCTCAAGAACGTAGACGACATCTCAGCCCTGCTGGTGGATAACGCAGACCATGCCCTGTACACCGCCAAGAACTCCGGTCGCAACCAGGTGATGCTGTCCAAGTTCTTCCCCATTTCGCAGACTGAATCGAAAACCATTGAAATCCGCACCTGACGGGTAGTTTGTGCTTCCGGCCTTCTGACTTATAATGTAAGTGGAGGCAGACACTTGTAGGCAAAGCAAAGCTTCCCGCCCACCTCTGGTGGGCATTTTCATCTTGTAGGAGACCGCAATGAGTACCGTTCCGCAGCAGTTCAGCCTGCCCATCCGGCTGGATGAGAATGTGAAGATCGTTCCCAAGGGCTGGGGCGAGGAACGCTGGCTGCACAATGACGAACTTTACTGCGGCAAGCTGCTGGTTCTGCATCAGGGCAAGAACTGCTCACTGCACTATCACAAGCTCAAGACCGAAACTTTCTACATCTCCCGCGGACACCTGCGGATGGAAATGTGCGACCTGGAACACGCGCAAATGGACCCGCCGCAGATCCAGGAGGTCTTTGACATGCAGGAAGGAGACTGCATCCTGCTGACCCCGGGCATGGTGCATCGCTTTACAGGCATTGCCGAGGAAACCCATATATTCGAATTTTCCACCCAGCACTACGATGAGGACAGTTACCGGATCATCAGGGGAGATTAGCTTGACACGCGATAACAAGGCGCAGATGACATTCTGGGGAAGGTTCATCTATGTGGTCACCAGGCTCCTGACCTGGTGTTTCGGTAAACTGCTGTTCCGCCTCAGCCTGGAGAACCCCGGCAATGTACCCCGCGAGGGTGCCCTGCTGATCGTCAGCAACCATGTCAGCCACCTGGATCCGCCACTTACAGGCTCATTCGTGCCGCACCGCTGCGGATACCACATGGCAAAGATGGAGCTCTTCAAGATAGCTCTCCTGCGCATATACATGCTCAGTATCGGCAGTATTCTGGTGAATCGGGGCAAAGGTAAGCAGGCCCTGCTGCAGGCAGTGGATTACCTGAAAAACGACCAGGTGGTCTTCATCTTCCCCGAGGGCACCCGCAGCCGCGACGGACGCCTGATGGAAGGCAAGAGCGGGGCAGTGCTGATGGCCATCAGGACCGGCTGCCGGGTCCTGCCATCCGCCATCATCGGATCACAGCATGCGCTGACCAAGGGTAGCGTCTTCCTCAAGCCTGTGAAGATCCGCATACGCTATGGTGAACCATACACGATTGATTACACTGGCGATCCGGACCGGGTTCCCCGCGAGCTGGTCCAGCAGGAGGTCGCCC
>JAHEFU010000025.1:9949-18866 GCA_024645305.1 Planctomycetales bacterium | reverse complement strand
GCAGTGGGCTGCAGGCTGCGGACACTTCCTCCACAGGCATCATCAGGCCCCGTGTGCAGGGTCGTGACAGCTCGGGCGAATATGTCGCCCTTGGTGGCCTGTCGCTGATCATCACCGGCAATACCCGGCCCGTGGCCAGCGCCCAGGCAACGCCGAGTTCCGGCAAGGTGGACCTGGACGTGGACTTCAGCGCCGTTGCGGAGGACAGCGAGGACGATGCTTCGCTGCTGGAGTACGCCTGGGACCTGAATGGCGACGGCATCTACGAACCGGGTTTCGATACATTGGTCATCGGACCGGTGCGCTATGCCATAGCCGGAACCTACAACGTGAAATTCCGTGTGACGGACAGCGATGGCGCATGGGATGTTGACACGATTGCCATCAATGCCATTGCCAATCAGGCGCCCGTGGCTGGCCTGGCGGTGTCCGGCGGAAACCGCCAGCCTGCACCCTTCCTGGCGGAATTCGATGTGTCAGGCTGCTTCGACCCCGATGGCAGCATCGCCTCCTACTCATGGGACTGGGAGAATGACGGTACTTTTGACCTCACTTCAGGCAGTGCCGTCGACGTAACACATATGTATGCCGATATAGGGGAGCATGAAGTCCAGCTTCGCATCACGGATGACAACGGCAGCTCCACCACCACCGTTCTGTCGCTCGTGGCCCAGGGCTGGAAAACCGCTCCGGTCAACAACGGTGATGATGTTGGCATGAACTGCTCACTGGCAGTGGTGGACGGACATCCCGCAATCAGTTATTTTGACGACACCAATGGCGCACTGAAGTACGCCCGCAGTAATACACCCACGGGTGAAAATTCCGGCGACTGGCAGGACATCATCACGGTTGACGCCACAGCGGGATCCGGGAGTGTGGGTACTTCGCTGCTTGTGGTGCAGGGCACACCGGCGATCGCTTACCATCGAGGGGGCGGGCTCAGTGATCTCATGTACGTGCGCAGCTCAACGAATACGGGAACGCAGCTTATTGACTGGAGCACCCCGGTGCTTGTCCAGAGTACGGGATTCACTGGATATTACCCCGACATGGAAATCGTAGCGGACAACCCGGCGATCTGCTACTACGACAACAGTCTTCCTGGCCTGCGCATTGTGCGCAGCAATTCTCTCAAGGGTGAGCTTGCTGCGGAGTGGGGCACAGCCATCAATGTTGATATCAGCGGGGATGTCGGGCAGAACCCCTCAATGGCAATTGTCGACGGCAATCCGGCCATCAGCTACAGCGATCTTGACAATGACAGGCTGCTGTATGCGCGCAGCACGTCCCGGTTCGGTACTCTGGCAGTGCACTGGAGCCAGAAGGTGATCCTTACCGGCGGCGGCTTCACCGGCTATTACTCATCACTGGCCGTGATCAACGGCAAACCGGCGATCTGCTATTCAGACCTGGTTAACGAGAGCCTGATGTACACAAGCAGCAAGACTGCGGATGGTGCCCTTCCCAATGACTGGCTGCTCGGCATCACCATTGACAATGTAAACAATCCCGGTATGTTCTGCAGCATGCTGGAATACAACAGCCGTCCCGCGATCAGCTCCTATGGCGAGGCAAACACCAGTCTGCGTTTCATCGAACCCTCGGGCAGCGGTTCTGCGCCATCAGACTGGGGATCCGGTACCACTATTGAGGAAACCGGTATCATCGGAGAGTACAGCTCCATTGCCGAGGTGCAGGGCAAAGTGGCCATTGCCTATTATCAGTCCACCGGTGGTAACCTGCGCTACGCGATTCGCTATCAGTAGTACTTTCCTGCGCCGAGCGTTTGCCGCAAGGGAGACTGCCGCGCCCAGTGGCTGACCGCAACTGAGTATCATTCGCAATTGACAGCTGGCATGCTTAACTGCCCCGTCAGCGGGAATACTAACTGATATCGAAGGTGCGAGCCTGTACCTGAGGAGGTCGACATGCGGATGCTCAGCTGTCTGCTTACGGCAATTACGGTATTGCTGCTTTCATGTTCCCTGAACCCGCAGAGGCAGCTGCCTGGCCAGTCCGCCAGGGTCCAGCCGCTGGAATCAGGAGCGGGCAGGCTAGAGCTGCCCTGGCCGGATGATGACCACGGGGCGGTCAGTGTGGCTATGCAGCTTGCAATGCTGGGCAAGGACTCGCTTCTTCTGCGCAGTGGCTGGGCGCAGGGCAATGACTTCATTATCAGTGCTGATCCGGGATTGCCGGCCTGGGTGATGTACCGCTTCCACCCCGGAGCTTCCACCTTTGACAGCGTACATTTCGAACTGGCGGACGTCACTGACCCGCAGAAGCTCTGGATCGGCTATGCGGATTACCCGGCGGGGCGCTGGGCCTTTGTCCCCTACACAGCGGGGATGAACCAGCTGGCCGTCGGCTGGCAGCAGATGCGCAGCCCGGATGGCAACGTCTACCTGGCGATCGCCGCCTTCGATGATGCGCAGGCCAGGGTGCTCCGCTCCTGGATCGAGGTGGACCTGCCGCAGTGGGAAATCCACACGGTTGACAACCTGCATCCTGAAAGCCAGGTGTTTGCCATGACCCGGCTGGCTGACCGGGCAGCCTTCATCTATGAGCGCGATGGCACACTGGGCTACGAATTCGTGATGGGCCGGGCGGATGTCGCGAGGCCAGCCTCGGCTGCCGACTGGACCTTCCACGACATTGACACGGGCTATCCGAACCGGCTCCAGGCCCTGGCGATGGACAGTGTCGGAAGTGTTCCGGTGCTCGCCGCAATGTACGGCCCGGATGGGATGATCCCGCCGGAGGTCTACTACGCCCACGGCATGAACGCCTTCCCAAATGGCATCGGGGAATGGCACTGGAGTTCGATGGGTTATGGCCATACAGACAGGAACCTCGGGCTGGCGATCATTGACGGGCGTCCGGCGGTGGCTTTCGTGGAGACAGGATCTGCCGAGGACCAGGTGATCTACCGGCGGGCCACGAAGCCGATCCCGCTGGGGGATGCCGACTGGCAGGAAGTCGTTGCCGGGGTGGAACTGGCGTCCGGGGAGTTTTATGCCAACGTCAGCCTGACAAGCCTCGGCGACCGGCCGGCGCTGCTGTACACACAGTATCCGGACTACCAGCTGCTGTATGCGTACAGCCCGCTGGCGATGCCGCCGGACACCGCTGATTTCAGCCTCAGCCTGGTTGAAAGCACACTTAACCAGACCGCTGGCAACTGCCTGGACCTGAGCGGCAAGCCGGCTGTGGCCTTTCTCGAGTATCCCGGTGTCCTGCGCTACACCATCGGGAGCACGGCTGAGCCGAATGGTCCCGGGGATTTCCTGCAGAGGCATACTGTTGATGCCGGGGTGCGGGTGGAAGGTGACCCGTCGGTGCGCATCATCAGGACCCCCGCCGGCCTGGGGATTGCCTACCGGCACCAGTCGGACCAGACCGTCCACTACGCCTGGACCGACTCAACGGCACCCGCCGCCGGTACGGACTGGAAGGTCGCCACCGTTGACCCTGCTCCCAGCTCAGGTTCCCTGTCCCTGATCCTGATGCCTGACAACATGCCCGGCATCCTGTACCACACCATCGTGCCGGATGAGCTGCGCTTCGCCCAGATGCTTCCCTGAGCCTGCCCCGGAGGCGGACTGCTGGCAACGCGGAGATCGTCTGAGGCAGCATGCTGACTGGGAACCGGGTGGCACGATTGAGGAAACCGGCATCCTCTGGGAGTACACTTCCATCGCGGAGGTGGAGGGCAAAGTGGCCATTGCCTACTACCAGGCAACCGGTGGCAACCTGAGATACGCGATCAGATACGACTAGGTATTGTCGGCCCGTCTAACAAGCGTGTTATGCCCCATTGTCATCACGGATGATTGCAGGTTGCCTGATTGCGGATTACCGTTTGGCGTAATGCTGCATTATTCTCCGGCAGTCATTCGAGCTTGTCGGGGGATAACTGTGAATCGCTTGCACAAACAGGCACACTTCAACTGAGATCCCTGCTGCTGTAGGGCAGCTGGAGTTCAGGTCTGCCGCAGCAGACTGGCACCGCTGGGTGTGACGGCCTGCTGGAGGCGGGAGAGCATGGCCTGTCTGGCCATCCCGAAAGCGTTGTCAATTTCGAGCAGCTGGCTGGCCCAGTTGGCCTGCTGCACCATTGCATGCAGCTCGAAGGACAGCTGCCGTGCATCCGTTGCTTTGCGGATCTGCCTGGCTGCCTTCGCCGCTTCAAGCTCTGACTCAAGCATTGCCAGCCAGCTGCCCGTTGCCTTTGCCACCAGGTCGCGCACCTCTCCCGGCCTGCCATCGAATTCAAGTGAAGCGGCCTGGAAGAAGCAGCCTCCGCGGTAGGGGCTGTGTTCGATGTGATCCGCCCACAGTGTCAGCCAGTGCAGCAGTCTCTCCAGACCAGGCTCATCCTCCAGCGCTGGATTGACAACACTTTCCTCGAAGCGCTGCATGGCTGCCTCGACTGTTGCCAGTTGCAGATCCGTCTTTGAGCCGAAGTGCCCGAACAGGCCGGATTTGGACATGCCCAGTTCACTGCTCAATCTGCCGATTGTCAGCCCCTCCAGTCCATGACTGGATGCCAGGTCGAGGGCCCTTTCAAGGATCTGCTGCCTTGTGCGCTTGCCCTTTCGGGGTCTGTCTTCACTGTTTGTGTCTACCGGCATTCCCTAACTGCCCTGCAGGCTGAGCCTGCGGACTCCGATGAACTGCAGAGTGCCGAACAGGGCCACCATTGCAGCTATACCTGCGATTGTCAGCATGGCGTTGAGCTGCATCGGCAGCAGCATGAGCAGCAGGACACTGCCAAGTACCCAGCCCATGTCGGCCAGGCTGGCTGAAATCGCCAGTCTGCTGTCAGGTTCTGTTTGCAGGGCCGCGTAGAACAGAGCTGCGCTGAATGTGATCAGCATCAGCCCAACGGCAAGGATGATGGCCGGGCTGCCGATCGCCAGCCAGCCTGCGACTGAGGAAGATGCGAGGCTGAATACCAGCCCGCTCATACCTGAGAAGACCGCGTTGCCGAGCAGCGCACCGCGCAGCAGCCTGTTGCCCCTGGTGATTTTCCGTTTTTCTGAAGTGCTTTCCATGTCGAATTCCCGTCTGATGATGATTATTATAACGAACGTTCGTGCTAAATATTTCAATTTCCCTGAATTTCGCTGAAATTCCCTGGAGGAATCATGCAATGGGGCTATCAATGAAGACTGGTATCGGGAGATGGATGCAGGATAATTCAGCAACTTGCACGTTTATCTGTATGTGCAGCTCAGGCGTCCACGGGCACTCGAATGCAGGACTCTGCATTACCGCTGCAGCAATGCACATCTAAACAAACGTGCTGTATATCACGGTATAATGCCTGACGATGCCGAGGCACAACAAGTGGAAGACGGACGAGGACCAGCAGCACCGCCTGCCGGGTGACGACCCCGTCAATGAGGATGCCTTCGCGGCCGCGGCCGTGGAGTCCGAGTTCTGGCAACGCGAGGGCGAGTTCAAGCTGCAGGCGGACTGGGAGCCGGGGGGCGACCAGCCCACGGCCATCGCCTCGCTGATCGACGGGATGGAGCGCGGCCTGAAGCACCAGGTGCTGCTCGGAGCCACGGGCACGGGCAAGACCTTCAGCATGGCCAACGTGATCCAGGCCACGCAGCGCCCCACGCTCGTGATCTGCCACAACAAGACACTCGCCGCCCAGCTCTGCGCGGAGTTCCGCCAGTTCTTCCCTGACAACCACGTGGAGTACTTCGTCTCCTACTACGACTACTACCAGCCCGAGGCCTACCTGCCGAAGACCGACACCTACATCGAGAAGGACAGCCAGATCAATGAGGAGATCGACCGCCTGCGGCACTCCGCCACCGAGGCGCTCCTGACCCGGCGCGATGTGATCGTCGTGGCCAGCGTGTCCTGTATCTTCGGCCTCGGCTCCCCCGAGGACTACGAGAAGCTCAGCCTGCGCCTGTTCCCCGGTTTCGAGGTGCGCCGCGAGCACCTGATCCGCCGCCTGGTTGACATGCAGTACATGCGCAACTCCTATGAGCTGGTGCGCGGCTCCTTCCGCGTGCAGGGCGACGTGTTCGAGATCTTCTCCAGTGACAAGGAGGAGATCCTGCGCCTGGAGTTCTTCGGCGACGAGCTGGAGCGCATCTCGCGTGTGGACCCGGTGACCATGAACGAACTGGAGGAGTTGCCCAAGGCCTACGTCTTCCCGGCGACGCACTACGTGCTGATCCCGGAGAAGCAGGACCTCGCCATCAAGAGCATCCGCCGCGAGGCCCGGGAGCAGCTGGCCCTCTTCGAGAAGGAGGGCAAGCTGCTGGAGTACCAGCGCCTCAAGGAGCGCACGAACTTCGACCTCGAGATGATCGAGAACGTGGGCTACTGCAACGGCATCGAGAACTACTCGCGGCACTTCGACGGCCGCATGCCCGGCGAGACGCCCTCCAACCTGATCGAGTACTTCCCCGACGACTTCCTGATGATCATCGACGAGAGCCATGTGACGATCCCGCAGCTGCACGGGATGTACAACGGCGACCGCTCCCGCAAGCAGACGCTCGTGAACTACGGCTTCCGCCTGCCGAGCGCGCTTGACAACCGCCCGCTGCGCTTCGACGAGTGGGAGAAGTATGTCAACCAGGTGATCTACACCACGGCCACGCCGGGACCCTATGAGACGGAGGCGGCCGAGAACACCGCCGAGCAGATCATCCGCCCGACGGGACTCGTTGACCCGCAGATCCGCATCGAACCGACCAGGCACCAGATTGACGACCTGCTGGAGCGCGTGCGTGGCCGCATCGAACAGGGCGAGCGCACACTGGTGACGACGCTCACGAAGCGCATGGCGGAGAAGCTCAGCGACTACCTCTCGGACACCGGGGTCAAGACCCAGTACCTGCACTCCGACGTGGACACCGTGGAGCGCATCCGCATCCTCAAGGAACTGCGGATGGGGGTCTATGACGTGGTGGTGGGCATCAACCTGCTGCGCGAGGGCCTGGACCTGCCGGAGGTCTCGCTGATCTGCATCCTCGATGCCGACAAGGAGGGTTTTTTGCGCTCCTCACGCTCGCTGATCCAGATCATCGGCCGCGCGGCGCGCAATGTCAACGGCGAGGTGATCCTCTACGCTGACAAGATCACGCCCAGCATGCGGCAGGCGATTGACGAAACCAACCGCCGCCGTGACATCCAGCTGGCCTACAACGTGGAACACGGCATCACCCCGAAGACGATCATCAAGAAGATCCAGGACATCACCGAGGGCCTTGAGGAAAGCGGGCTCCGGGTCATGAAGACGGCGCAGGCCAACATCCCGGATGAGCATGACGCGATGGGTATCGGCGAACTGACAATGCTCATCGGCGAACTGGAGGCCCAGATGCACAAATGGGCCGAGCTGCTGGAATTCGAAAAGGCGGCACTGGTCCGCGACCAGGTGGAAGCGATCACGAAGAAGATGGCAAGGAAGATGAAGTCGGATGGGGCTAATCGCGGGAAGGTGGGGTAGAAATCGGAATGCGGGTTTCAGACCCGCATGGCCCTGCGGAGCTGCAGCTCCGCGTTCCCCTTGGGTGGTAGCTCCGACACCCACGCCTGCCTGCTACAATCCAGCACGCCCATGTCCGCAGAAGCCACAGTCACCGGTCCCTCCCCCGCGCAGCGCTGCCTGCTGATCGTGTTCGTGGGCCTGCTCGGTGGTTGGCTGGGGGCCTTCCTGGCAATCGAGCTGGGGACGCGGGTCCTGCCGCAGCTGCCGGCCATCACGGCAGCGCAGGTCCCGCGCCTGATGGAATTCAGCTGGTGGGCCGGCTTTTTCTATAACTTCCTCTTCGTGGCCCTGATGTACGCCGCCATCCAGGGAATCGGGCGCTGGCAGACGCGCCGCCTGGTGGAGCAGTACCGCCGGCGCCTCCGGCAGTCCGGCCTGCTGGCCCGGATCCGGGACGGCAGTGCGGACTTCGGCCTGGCCGGCCGCGTGATCGCCCGCCAGCCCTGGCTGATCCGCTCCAACTTCCGAAACTATCCCGCCCCCGTGGGCGATCCCCATCGTGACTTCGGACATATCGGCCTGTTCCTCGACCTGCACCTCGAGGGCGGGCGCAACCACAAACTGTTCCTGCGGGCAGCGCCGGTGTTCATGTTCGCGCCGGGGATTGCCGGGTTCCTCGGCTTCCTGTCCCACTACGGTGTGAGCCTGCTGCCGGCGGAACTGAATATCTTCAACGGCGGCTGGCTGCTGTGCAGCGTCGTCAGCGTCCTGTTGACCGTGGACCAGGTGATTGCACTGGGCTATGCCTGGCACCGCATGCTGCTGGATGAGCTGGGCCCGGAGTTCCGTGATGAAGTCCGGCGCCGGGCGGAGGCGGAGGCGGCGCTGGAAGAGAAGCGCGCTTGAGGCGGCAGGCCAGGCGGTTCCCGCCTGCTGAATACCTGCTGTCCATTGCCCATTGACAACTGCCTGCTGTCAATTGACAACGACCGGCCCCTACTGCGCCTGGTTGGCGAACTTCTGTAGCACGGCCTCGATGCTGATCAGCGGCTGGATGCGGAATTCAACCTGGTCCACCAGCGGTCCGAGGATCTGCATGATCTCCCTGTCCTCAGTAGCCTCGATCACGAAGAAGCCGCCGCGCCGCCCCATGTAATGGCCGCTGGCGCTTACCCGCTTGTCCTCAAGCAGTTGCCTGAGCAGGGGTGCCGCCTGCTGGCGCATGCGGGCCACCTCATCTGCTGTGTTTATGGACTCAAAGACGAGCCACTCAATATGGAATTTCATAGGTGCATTGCTCCTTGACTGGTGCTTCGGAGTATAGCAAGTGCTGGGAAGCAGTCGGAGGGGGGCGGCTGACAATGGCAACGCCGCGGCAATGGCAGGAAACGGGCGCGATGAGTAGCGGCGGCCACCGTGCCGCCGAAGAAATGGAAAATGCCTCAG
>JAHEFU010000025.1:7747-9849 GCA_024645305.1 Planctomycetales bacterium | reverse complement strand
AAGTGCTGGGAAGCAGTCGGAGGGGGGCGGCTGACAATGGCAACGCCGCGGCAATGGCAGGAAACGGGCGCGATGAGTAGCGGCGGCCACCGTGCCGCCGAAGAAATGGAAAATGCCTCAGGTCGGATCTGCACCCAGGATCGCATCGGCGCTGGGGTTTGGATCGGCGCCGGGGTTTGGATCGGCGCCGGGGACGGCGCCGCTACTCATATTCCATCACAGCCAGATTTCCAGGATCCACATCGCCAGCATTCCGCAGAGGATGGTTGCCAGCATATTGCGGGTCTTCCAGGCGATGCCGATGGCCAGTAGCCCCGCCAGCAGGTGGGCCGGCTGCTCAGGCAGGAAGCCCTGTGGATCATGGCGGTAGATGGCGGGCAGCACCAGTGCGGCGAGGATCGCCGGCGGGAGGAACTTGAGCGCCTCGAAGAGCCGGGCAGGCAGCTGCACCTGGCCCACCACCGCCAGCATCACATAGCGCAGCAGGAAGGTGCCGAGTCCGATGAGGATGATGGCCAGCCAGACCATGCCGCTATCCATTGCGCCGCCCCCGGGCCAGTACACCGGCGAGGATCCCGCACAGAGCGCCGATGATCAGCGACAGTTTCCAGGGCAGCCCGCCGGCCAGGATGGCAACGCTGCCTCCGGTCAGGGCGGCCAGCAGGCCGGGCCGGTCCTTCACCGCGGGCACGAGGATGGCGATGAAGCACAGCGGGATGGCGAATTCCAGGCCCCATTCAGCGGGCACGCCGCTGCCCAGCAGGATCCCGGTGAGGGTTGAGAGGAGCCAGGTTGCCAGCAGTGGCAGGGCGGCCCCGAGGTAGTAGCTCTCCGCGTAGGGCCGCTCGGGGAATTCCGTGTAGCGCCGGATGCCGAAGGCGTAGGCCTGGTCCGTCATGATGTAGGCGTTGAGGGCGCGGCGCAGCTGGCTGAGCCCCTGCATGTGCGGGGCCAGTGAGGTGGAGTACAGCAGGAAGCGCAGGTTGACCGTCAGGGCCCCGATGACAACGAGGGCCAGCGGTGCGGCATTGCCGATCAGCTCATAGGCCACGAGCTGGGAAGCCCCGGCGAAGATGCAGAGGGAGCCGCAGAAGGCCTGCAGCGGACTCAGGCCGGCCTGCAGCGCGGCGATCCCCGCCACCATCCCGAAGGGGATCACGCCCGGGATCAGCACGGAAATGTCGCGCACTCCCTCGAGGAAAGTGCTGCGCGCTGTCTCCGGACGGGCGGGGCTGGACACCGCCGCAATGTAGCACAGGTACGGCGGCCTGGCAGAGTATCCGTGTCAGTTAACCAGCCGGGCGCTCAGCCCTTCTTGAAGAATTCCAGCAGGGCGGCGAAACTGCTGTAGGGTTCCATCCGCAGCCGGGCCATGTCGTACATCGGGCCGAACATTTCCATCAGCTCATCGCCGCTGCCGGCTTCAACAATGAAGAACCCGCCACGCTTGCCGGAGAAATGGCCACTGTGGATCACGCGGGAGTCTGACATCAGTGCGCCAAAGACCGGGCCGGCGACATTGCGGGCCTGGCCCACAAGGTCAGCGCCGACAACGCTTTCGAAAACCTCGAACTCAACATAGAACTTCATACGGGTGTCCTTTCAGGAAAAGCTGCAGGCAGTATAGCCCCACATCGCATGATTGGTCCGGGGCGGGAGTCCGGCAAACTGCATTATCCGGCCGGCGAGTTCCTGCGCCGCACTCCAGCCTGGGGAAATCCCGCCGTGTTACTATTTCCCCCGTGAAACCGGTCTTCATCAAGACATTCGGCTGCAAGGTCAACTACTCGGAGAGTGTGGCCTTCGCCGATGTGCTGAAAAAGTACGGCTACCAGCCCCTGGAGCTGACTGGCAGTGAGCTGCCCAGTGCCGACGAGCTCGAGCGGCCGGTGGTGTTTGTCAACTCCTGCTGCGTCACGCTGGAGGCCGAGCGCAAGGCGGCCCAGTTCGTGCGCCGCATCAAGCGTGACCACCCCCACAGCTCCGTGCTGTTCACCGGCTGCGCGGCACGCAACCATACCGTTTCCGACCAGTACCGCGAAGCCGGCGCCGAGGTCTTCGACTTCTACCCGCAGGCCTTCCAGTACCTCGATGAGGTGCTG
>JAHEFU010000025.1:0-7737 GCA_024645305.1 Planctomycetales bacterium | reverse complement strand
TGCCAGCGAGCAGCGCTATGAAAGCAGCCAGCCCCTCGAAACGACCGTACCTGACAACACGGGAGTGATCGGGCTGGGCCGCAGCCGCGCATTCATCAAGGTGCAGGACGGTTGCCATAATATGTGTACCTTCTGCATCATCCCCTTCGTGCGTCCCTACGCCTCGCTGCCCTTCGGCGAGATCATGCAGCAGGTGAATGACAACATCGCCGGCGGCGTGAAGGAAGTCGTGCTGACCGGGGTGAACATCGGGCACTACGGCCTGACCCCCGTTGACACGATCGAGAACATCGCCAGTGACAGGCACTGGAAGATGGGCAAGCTCTACAGGCGGACACCGGGTCATCCGGACCTCTCAGACCTGATTGACGCGATTCTCGACAGGCTGCCGGAGGGCACGCGCCTGCGCATCTCCAGCATCGAGCCGGAGGATATTGACGACAGGTTCTACAGCCAGCTCCGGCATCCGCGCATGGCCCCGCATGTACACATGCCATTACAGAGCGGCAGTGATGGTGTACTCACGGAAATGCGCCGTCTGTATGACGTGGCAGGCTACCGTGAAGTGGCAACGCGCATCCGCCAGGCCATCCCGCAGGGCGCATTGACAACTGACATCCTCGTGGGCTTCCCGACCGAGACTGAGGAACAGTTCGCGGAAACCCTGGACTTCTGTACTGAGATGCAGTTCGAGCGCATCCACGGCTTCCCCTATTCCCCGCGACCGGGCACCCGGGCGGGGCGGCTAAAGCAGTTGCCCGGCAATGTCGTCAAGGACCGCAACCGCCGCCTGATAGCGCATTGCGCGCTGCTCGGTGAGCAGCAATGGCAACGCTATGTGGGCAGTGTCTCACAGGTGCTGATAGAAGAGGAGCGCCACGGAGTGCTGATCGGACACGGCGAGGCCTACCAGCTGGTGCAGCTGCCTCCGCAGGCCGGCATTGAGCCGGGCAACATCGTGGAGCTCAGGTTGTCAGCGCTGCGTGATGGGGTGTTCAGTGCCGAGCCGGTGAATGCAAGAGTACAAAGCAGTTAACCGCAAAGATCACTAAGCGCAAAAAGGATTATGGCCTGGGAATTGAAGCCAGTTTTAAATTTGCGTTCTTGGGTTTGAATTCTTGGTGTGCTTTGTGTCCTTTGTGGTGAAATCTACATTCCTTCCATGTAACCAGCTAACTCATCCATCGTCATGTTCGTCAAGGCACAACCGGTGGCAGATGCCGGAATGCCCAAGCTGTAGACAACCTTGCGGGATGCCCCGGGAGTCCTTCCTTTCCACGTCCCTGTGCACCCCGCGAAGGGGGAAGTATGAATGACGGACCGCGCGGGAATGACAACCGCTACCGTGAGCGCGTGCCTGCCGAAATAATCTGGCAGCGGCTGCTGAACTCCCTCTCCATGGAGGGCATTATCAGTTTCCTGATTACCCTGACAATCATCCTTGCCCTGATCAACTACGTGATCATTCCCCAGTTGCACGAGTTCGGTGAGAACGTTGCGCCAGCCGACAGGCTGGCAAGTAATGCCATCCCGCCCGCTTCTTCACCCAGCCAGTGAAATCAGCAAGCCAGCCGGATGTAACTGCCCTGCCGCTGAAGCGTCCCTGTTAGCCGGAAGCATCCGGCGGATGGTCGGATGCTCCCACTTCCTTCAAACCCCCGGGCCCCGATCCGCGTCAGGATATCCGGTGACTGATAACATACTGGATGTGAGGCGGAGGATCATGAGGCTTGGGCGACTGGCGGGCAGCAGCCTGCTGGCGATGTGCCTGTGCGCTGTTGTTTACGCTGCACCGCAGGCCAGTGTGGGCTATCCGATCCACCCCACGGGCCGCTTCGTGTCCCGCTACCCCGAAAAGCAGGGCAACTTCGAGGTCCCGCCGACGCTTGAGGAATTGAATAAGCCCAGCTTCTACGAGTGGGATCCGGAACTGGGTACGCACCTCGACGGCTTCACCGTCTTCGTGCTGGATGACTTCGGCCAGCCGGAAGCGGGACTCAATGAGTACGTCCGCCTGACCGGGCGCGACCTCATTGACGGGGACTACCACCTTGTTGTAACCCTCCTGGATGCCCCGGATATCAGCGATTTCTTCGTCTATGTGCGCTACCACCAGGAACGCTGGGCGCCGGAGCGCATTGAGCCGGGCAGCCTGTTCGGCAAGGATGGCGACCGGCTGTGGTATGAGCGCCGCGACCTGCCGGGAGTGGTGGCGGCCGGCATGACCCGCATCCGTCCCGATGTAAACGGCGGGATCAAGTTCGACGAGGGTGTCTTCGCTGAATTCTGGTTCGAGGAACGCCCGGCGGATCACAAACCGCACTGGATGGATAACGCCCCGCGCGGCACGCACAACATCATCGAGGACTACACGGTCTACGAGGACCCGGACTGCGGTTGCCTGGTGCTCTGGTGGGAGGAGCGCAATATCGGAGACCTGAATAATGACGGTGAGGTGGGGATCACGGACATGATTCCCGTCGGCCGGCGCTACGGCTACATCAGCACGGATGGCCGTGAGGATGAGTGGGACTGGTTTCCGGACGGGAACCACGACGGCGAGGTCAACTACAAGGATGTCTGGCTGATGGACCAGAACTACGGCCAGCTGCTCAGCGGCTACCGGATCTACCGCCGCCAGGCAGGCCGGCCGCGGCATGAGGAAGTCCTGCTGCCGCACCGCAGCTATCCGATCATGCCGATGAGCATCCACCGCCCCAAGGTCTGGAACCCGATCCGACGGGTCGAATACCGTTACATGGACGACGACATTGTCCGCAGCGCGCGGCCCCAGAAGTGGACCTACCGAATCGTGCCCTACAACGCCCGCGATGATCGAGAAGGGGAGGACAGTGCCCTTGAATTCACGATCAGTGTTGATAGCAACTCCATTAATATTGATAATCGGGTAGGTAAATAGCGCGCTAAATTTAGAATTATGAAGTTCAACCTTCAATAAATTAAGAAAAGACTTGCAATATATGCTTTAGTCATGTAGAATCTCCTTGGGAAAAGGGATTAAGTTGCAGGGCAACCCCATTCAACGAACTGGAGAACAATATGGATATTGAAGGAATTCTTGCAATGGTAACGGGGATGGTCTTCATCCTCTGTTGGCCGGTTACCATCATTTACCTGCGTAATATGGCCATGCGCGAACGGAGCGAAGCCCGGGAAATGTACTCACACATTGTGCAGGACCGCCTGGCCGTCATCCAGACCGCCATCGAAGCCGGATTTGAGGACCGAGAGATTGTTCGCCTGGACCGCCGCCTGCAGAGCCTGATCGGCCAGCAGGAGATGCTCAAGCTGGCCGGTGCCAATGTCAAGCAGGTTCCCGTGGTGCCCGAGGAACGGGGCATGGATGAGCTGGAGGATGAGGTGGAGAACATCATTGCGAGACGCCGGCGGAAACAGGAACGCGAGCTGAAGCGTCAGATTGAACAGGCCGAGCTTTAAACGGCCTGGAATCAAGATACAGGGACTGAACCATGCACGAAGGCGAAGTGTTCTTATTCATGGTGTTCATGCTGGTTGGCAGCATCACCTTCTACAAGGTATATTTCCGTAACAGTGAGATCGCCATGCGACGCGCGGAGCGCGAATCACAGGAGCGAATCATCCTCGAGAAGCTGGAGATCCTGCGCAGCGCGATTGACGCTGGCTACAAGGAAGAGGACCTCGGCCGGCTGGATTCGCGCCTGATGAGCCTGATCGGACGGGAACGCTTTGACGGAATCGAAGACGGGCTTGATGATAATGACGAACTGGCCTACGATCTGGAGCGGGTGATCCGCCGGCATCGCAGGCGTGCCACTGAGTAAGAGGCTGCCAGTCCCGGCATCCGCCGGAGCACCGGCCACAGGTTGTGTAAATGCTTGAAATACTTTCCAGAGATTCCTGGTTGCTGATTCCGCTGACGGCGCTGATGATCCCGATCATCTCAATCATCGGCGCTCAGTTCGGCGGCCACCTGCAGCGCACGGAACGTGTCAAGGCCCGCGAGATGTATGAACGCATCGTCCGCGAAAAGCTTGATGTGATCAAGACAGCCGTGGCCATGGGTCGCGACGATGATGAGATCGAAATGCTCGATGAGCGCCTGGAGCGCCTGATCGGCAGCAGGGAAATGGGCCGCCTGCTTGGCAAGAAGCAGCCCGGGGTACCGGAAGTGAATTACGAAGTGGAAAGTGTAGATCTTGATGTTGAAGTGGGAAGGATCAAGCGCCGCTCACGTCGCAAGCAAAAGGATGCGTGATAATCTCTGAGCGTGCCAGCAGTACTGCAGATCTATGAGACCCTGTTCACCTCCTTCTGGGGGGTTCTGCTTGTGCTGGGGGTGTTCTTCGGTCTGACTGACCTGCTCAAGCATCTTGGCAACAGGCTGGACAAACGGCGGGGGATGGAAATCTTCCGTGGGCTCATGAAGGACCGCTTCGAGCTGATGAATAACGCAGTGCAGTTCGGGGCTGATGAGAAGGTGCTGGCGGAACTGGGACGCATGCTTGAGAAACATGCCGACCTCAGCCAGCTCACGGAGCTGACGGAGATCAAGGTTGCCAGTGACGGTGACAGCGGCGCCACGGTGAGGATCCACGGCCTGGGGGATGAATTGCAGGCGATGGATCTTGGCAAGCGCAAACAGGGCAACAGAAAGGATGCCAGCGAGGCGGAGTAGCACTGAGGGAACATGCAGCAGTTCCCCAGGCCGGGAGAGTAATGTCCGTTTTCATTCAGATTGGAATAATGGTTGGCATAATCATCTTCGCCTCCACGGCGGCGAAGGCGATATTCGGCGGCGGCCAGACACCGGGCTCACGGCGGCATGAACGGCGCATGGGCAACCTGTCCCGCGCCGAAAGGGACAAGGCGCTGGAGGTCTATCGTGATCTCGCCCGGGAAAAGCTGGACGTGATGAAGAATGCCATCGCCATGGGTTATTCCGAGGGTGAACTGGATCGGCTGGACAAGCGCCTGGAGAAACTGATCGGCCGCGAAAAGCTCGAGGAGATCATTGACGGCGGTCTGCCTGAAGCGGACCTCGACATGCGCGACCGTGACCTGCTGCGGGAACTGAAACGCCTGCGCGAACGCGACGAGCGCAGCTGAGCCAGCGCTATACTCCTTTCCCATGCGAATCGTTTCCTGGAATGTCAACGGACTGCGCAGCGCGCTGGACAAGGGCCTGCTGGACAAACTGCCAATGCTCAATGCGGACATGCTGTGCCTGCAGGAGATCAAGGCCATGCCCGAGCAGGTGCCGGATGTGGACTGGGGGGAGTATGGCCTGCACTGGAACCCCGCCGAGCGCAAGGGCTACAGTGGCACACTGATCCTCACGCGCGAACAGCCTATCAATGTGATGAACGGCTTCGGGATCGCGAAGCACGATGATGAAGGCCGGGTGATTTCCGCAGAGTACCCGGACTTCTGGCTGGTGACGGTCTACACCCCCAATGTCAAGAATGACCTCAGCCGCCTGCCCTACCGCCACAAGCAGTGGGATGTGGAATTCCTTAAGCATGTAAAGAAGCTTGAGAAGCAGAAGCCGGTTGTGTTCTGTGGCGACCTGAATGTGGCCCACAGGGAAATCGACCTGGCGCGTCCGAAGCAGAACGTGGGCAGCGCCGGCTTCACCGATGAGGAGCGCGCGGGGATGGACAACATCATCGCCGCCGGATTCGTTGACAGCTTCCGCGAGTTCAATCAGGATGGTGGCAATTACTCCTGGTGGAGCTTCCGCGCGGGTGCCCGCCAGCGCAATGTAGGCTGGCGGATTGACTACGTCTGTGTCAGTGGCAGCCTGCAGAAGAACCTGAGGAACGCATTCATCATGCCTGAGCTGCATGGTAGCGATCACTGCCCGGTGGGGATCGAACTCCAGTAAGGGATTCAAGAATCCCTATTGTAAACCGTTTGGTTAAGTGTTATACTCTGGCCATGGATGCATCACAGACAGCGGACCTGCAGAAGGTCCTTAACGAGAAATGGCGTGAGC
Organism: Planctomycetales bacterium; assembly: GCA_024645305.1. Classification (GTDB taxonomy): domain Bacteria; phylum 4484-113; class 4484-113; order 4484-113; family JAFGCY01; genus JAHEFU01. Next base: position 1,739 of record JAHEFU010000025.1, on the reverse strand, counting down.
GCAACGCGCTCAACCTGGAGATCCGCGATATCGAACAGCGGATCTACGGGGATGACCTGACTGACTACGAACTGACGCAGCATGACGGCAGTACGGTCAGGCTCAGTGAGCTGTTCGGCGAGCACTCCCAGATGGTGCTCGTGCACAACATGGGATTCGCCTGCAGCTACTGCTCATTGTGGGCCGATGGCTTCAACGGCTACTACCAGCACCTGGAAAGCGGAGCCTACGGTAACAAGGCGAAGTTCCTGCTTGTCAGCAATGACCGGCCGGACCAGCAGAAGGCCGGTGCCGCTCAGCGCGGCTGGAAATTCGACATGCTCAGCTGCCGGGGCAGCAGTTTGTCAGCTGATCTGGGTTACCAGAGTGAAGATGAAGGCAAGGTGCATTTCCATCCGGGGATGCTGATTGTCCAGAAGCAGGCAGACGGTACGCTGCGGCGGCACACCCAGACTACCATCGGCCCCGGGGACAGCTTCATGGGACTGTTCCACATGTTCGCCCGCCTGCCGGAACTGTCCGGTGATCCGTTCTGCTGAAAATGACAGATTGACGTTGCCAACCCGCTGCTCCGTTGGTTCGAAGCAGCGGGTCTGGCAACCCGGCCGGACCTGCCGCTGCCGGATAGTCTGCTGTATTACGGGAAATCCGGAGCAGCCACTCCGTCATTCCTCGCCGTTACAGGTTCCCGAGAACCTGCGGGAAGTACTGCACGAGGATGTAGAGCGCACTACTGACTACCAGCACGGCCAGCAGGGGGAAATTGCGACGGATGTCGAAACAGTCTCCCTGTTCCAGCACGAGCTGCCTTTCGATTGCCCTGATTGCTCTTGCGTCCTTCATGATTCCTTAGACCTTCCATTAAGCTTGATTGTTGCAATGGGGGGGCGCAGGAGAACTGCAAACCGTTCTGTATACCCGGGCTGGATGCGGGCTAAACAGGGTCTGTGAAGAAAGTGTGGCGGGGCTTATGCCAGTGCCCGTCCGAGGCTGGACGGGCCCTGTGATTGAGGAAGCGAAGCTGCAGGGGGTCTGCTGCAGCCTGTGACTGTCTCGGTCCTACCAGGTAGCGATGTAGATTCGCTGGGCAATCGGAGTGGACATGGAAATCACTGTCAGTATGGCTGCAAATCCGAGAAGAGCGACCGCCGCTGCATTTTCGCGGATATCGAGGCCGAGGCCCTGTGCCCGGATCAAACTACCGATTAGATGAGCGTCAAGTGTTCCTGAAATATCTGACAATCAATAATATATCGGAATATTGACCAATGATTGCTGGAGTTCCTCAATGAAGCCGCATGCCCCGGCGGACCCTGTGCCGGTTGTCAGTTTGCTTGTCATGCAATCCTCGGGCTTCCGTCCCCGGCACCGGCTGCACGATGGCCCAGGATGGATTGCCAATAATTATCGGTTGACAATTCAGCTCACCAATACCCTGGCGCCCCACAGTGTCTAACGACCACTGTACTTGAGCAGCATGATCTGGCTGCGGCCCTCCGCTTCGAGAGTGAGCAGTACATCGTGACGGACGTCATGCCGTTTCAGCAAGCCAGCCCGTTCACAGGGTTCCAGGGCCGCAATGGCCACAAGCGTACTCAGGCCAGCCACCTCCGCCGTTTCCTCGATATTGAAGACTTCGCCGAGGCCCTGTTCCTTCTCCAGGTGGTGCAGTGCCAGCACAAGGGCCGCGGATTCCGGGCCGATATCGACTCCCAGGCCTTGGCTGAGTGAATGCGCCA
>JAHEFU010000203.1 GCA_024645305.1 Planctomycetales bacterium | reverse complement strand
GCAACGAATCATGTGGGTTGGTTTCCTAATCACAGAGGACCACAGAGCTCCACAGAGAATCAGGTCAGGGACCGGGAACCATGTAGCGGCGTTGCCTGGCGACGCCAGCACGCGAGATGTTGCTCTTCATGCAGGGCACCCGCGTGGCAGGTTATGGGAATTTTCAACGCGAAGGTGCGAAGGAATTCAGGAGAATACATAATCAAACCTCAGACTTCAGAGAGCTTAGGCGGAAAAGATCCGGTGTCTGACGTCCCGTGTCTTTCTTGCATTGCCGAACGGGCGACCGAGTTGCAACAGGTTGAATGCCCGTGCTTCCTGCCAACTGAATGTTCGCGTTCCTTTTCGCGGCATGCCCTCCCAGTCGTCGCAAGGCGCCACCGCCACCCGTCTCACAAAAATTTCTTCCCAGCGACTCAGTCCCGCCAGGGCGGGATTGAAAATCATGTCAAGCCGATTCGTTGCCAAATTGTACTTTCCTTCCTCCTTTATTCTCCGCGTCTCAGCGACTCAGCGTTGAGAAAACCAGCCTGGCGAACTTGATACTGCACGCGCAAATGCGCGTCTCCGAAAAAGCTTGTGCGCAATCAAGTTGCGCACCTCCATTGTGCAACTTGCGCCGGGTCTCTTAAACTTCTTCCACTAACAACTTCTTCTACTTCTTCTTCGTGGGCTTGGCCGGCAGCGATGACACGTATTCGTAGGATTTCCTGAACCAGCTGCGCAGCGTCCGCGTGTTGCCAAACAGCTCGGGCGGCACCGTGACGTATTCACGCTGCACGTAGCCCGGAATCGAATGGTAGAGCCGTGTCTCGTACTTCTCCAGGAATTCCTCGCGCTCGGCCTTCGCCAGCCTGAGCCCGATCTCGTTGGACTTCGAGATGCTGGAGTACATGTTGCCGTTGAGCGAGGTGTAGGGCGCTGCGGCACCCCTGGCCTCCACACCATCCACGGCCTCAATCATCTTCATGTAGGCCGCCAGCACCTGCGGCTCCACATTCTCGAACTTCCTCTTCGGCATGGCTGCTCCTGCTCGCCCGGGATCAGGCTTCCAGACTACACCGGAACCCGCCGCCGCGCCAGTGCGGGAATTGCCCGCGCAGGCCCTCCCGGGAGCGGACGGATCAATCTCCCATCAGCTAGAATTGATGTTTCCTTGCACGTTTTATACGTATAAGGTAACGCTGAGGGATTCTGGACGTATATAACAGTATGCTGCTTGCTGCAATTCAGACGGGACGGGGAGGATTGGGTGCTTCCTGATGAGCTCGCCGGACGGATCCGCGAAGAGTGCGGGGATGGACTGCTGCTGGATCCCGCGCGCTCCTGGGCCATCCTGACTGACAGTGCCCAGCTGCTGCTGGTCTGCCGCCAGCTGAAGAACCTCGGCTTCATCCGCGCCCTCAACATGACGGCCAACCATCTCGGCGGCCAGGACTTCCACCTCTACCTCATGCTCCGGCATGGCACGCAGCATGACAGCAGCCTGACACTGAAGTGGAAATTCAGCCTGCTGGATGATGCAGTCCCTGAAACCGGGCCCGGGCCGGAAGCAGATCCGGATGCCGCCGCGCCGCCGGCCTATGCCGGACAGAGTGTGCATCCCAGCCTCAGCCTGATCTGGCGGGCCACGGAGCTGATGGAGCGCGAAATATTCGAATTCTTCGGCATCCCCTTCGCCGGGAATGCCAACCTGACCGGCCTGATCCTCGACCCGCAGCTGCAGGGCTTCCCCCTGCGCCGCGACTTCCGGGCGGCCAGCCACGAAAACTATGCAGAGACGGTGCTCAAAGAGCGCCACGATGCGGCGATGCGGGAGGTGCTGGATGACGCGCAGCTCTGATCGCCGCGTGGAGATCCGCACGGATCCGCTGCTCACCGAGAAGCTGATCTATTCCGTCGGGCCGCAGCATCCCAGCCTGCCCAGCCCGCTGGAACTGCGCGTGCAGGCGGACGGCGAGCTGATCGAGCGCATCAGCCCCGAGGTCGGCTACATGCACCGCGGGGTGGAACAGCTGGTCACGCAGCGCAACTATGCCCAGGCCGCGGGCCTGCTGTCCCGCTGCGAATGGCTGGCCGGCAGCAATGCGGACTGGCTGGTGGCGGATGCCATCGAGCGCATTGAGGGCATCGCCGTTCCCGAGCGGGCCCAGTGGCTGCGCACCCTTGTACTGGAACTGAGCCGGATCGGCAACCACCTGTTCTGGTTCGGCAACCTCGGCCTGGAGGCCGGGGCCTATACCCCGATCTTCATCTCCCTGCGGGAGCGTGAACTGGTGCTGGACCTGCTGGAAATGCTCAGCGGGCATCGCCACCACCACGGCTGGATCGTCCCCGGCGGCGTGCGCAATGAACCGCCGGCGGACTTCAGCGGACTCCTGCGGGCCTTCTGTGCCTCCTTCGCCCTGCGCCTCGACGAATACGAGGACTTCTTTTCTGACAACGCGATCTGGATCAACCGCAGCGAGCTGATCGGCACGCTGGAGCCGGAATTCGCCTTCGAGCACGGGGCCACCGGGCCGGTGCTGCGCGGCAGCGGGATTGCCCACGACCTGCGGCGGGACCAGCCCTACGCGATGTACGGCGAGCTGGACGTGCGCGTGCCCACCGGTGAGTTCGGCGATGTGCTGGACCGCTATCGCGTGCGCTTCATGGAAATGCGCGAGAGCCTGCGCCTGATCGCGGCCTGCCTTGACAACTGCGAGGCGGGCGAGCTGCGCAACCCGGATGTCAACCCGGACTATGCTGCACTGACCGTGTCACGCGGCGAGGTCTACACCGCGGTGGAAAGCCCGCGCGGCGAGCTGGGCCTGACCCTTGTCAGCGACGGCACGAACCGTCCGGCACGCATGCACCTGCGGGCCCCGAGCCTGTACCACCTGTTCCTGCTGGATGAACTGTGCCGTGGCTACCTGCTGGCGGACCTGTTCGTGATCTACGGCAGCCTGGACATCATGATCGGGGAGGTGGACAAGTGATGCTCCCTGTTCTGGCAATGCTGCAGCAGCGCTACGACATGTCCGAGGCCCGCACGATGTGGGAGGCCCTGCGCGCCTGGCTCAACGGTGAACCGCTGCCCGGCCTGCGCTTCAGCCCGGAAGTCTCCAACGGCATCATGCTGGTCACGGCGCTGCTGTTCATCTTCTTCCTTGAACTGATGATCACCATCGGCCTGCAGGTCTGGGAGCGGCGCCTGATGGCCCGTATGCAGGGCCGCCGCGGTCCGCAGGAGTACGGTGAGGTCACGCCGCAGCGCTACCGGCGGATCTTCCTGCAGGTGGGCAGCCTGCTCGGGCTGCCGGCTGTGCTGTACGGCCTGCAGTACTGGAGCGGGGGGACAGCGGATGCCGCGGTTTTCGGGACCTGGGCCATCGTGCTCGGTGTACTGGGTATCGCCGGACTGGTCAGCCGCAGATTCGTACTGCCGGCACTCAATGCCAACGTAAATGCCAACGCCGGATTCCTGTCAATCCTGAAGTTCAAGGCCGCGCTGTTCTCCCTGCTGGCCATGCCCTGCCTGGCGGCCACCGGGGGACTTGTCGCGGCACTGCTCCTCGGGCTGCTGCCGAAGTTCAGCATCCCCTACGTGCCGCAGCTCACGGTGCTGTGCACGGTCCTGGCCTTCGTGCTCTACATGACATACATGATCCGCTTCTACTGGCGGCAGGGCTTCTACGACACGATCAAGATCTTCTTCAAGGAAGACACTGTCCCGCTCAATGCCGACAAGCTTCTGTACCTGATCGCCCCGATCCTCGTCTACATCCCGGCGCTCCTGAGCTGGGTGGTGATCCCCTTCGGCGTGGCGGCGGTGGACGGGCAGATCGTCTACTACATGATCCAGGACCTCAATGTCGGCCTGCTGCTGATCATCGCCGACTTCGCGATGTTCCTCGTGGCCGTGATCATGTCCGGCTACGCCTCCAACAACAAATACGCCCTGGTCGGGGCCATGCGCGAAGCCGCCATGCTCCTGACCTATGAAATCCCGATGCTGATGGCCCTGCTGTGCGTTGCCATCTTCGCCGGTTCCCTGAACCTGACGGAGATCGTGCAGCGCCAGTCCATGACCTGGGGCATCCTGCCGCTGTTCCCGGCCTTCATCATCTACCTCGTCGTCAGCCTGGCGGAGACCAACCGCCCGCCCTTCGACCTGCCCGAGGCACAGAACGAGCTGCTCGGCGGTTACCTCGTGGAGTACAGCGGCCTGCGTTTCGCGCTGTTCTATGTCGCCGAGTACTCCAACGTGTTCATCGTCAGCGCCATCATGTCCGTCTGCTTCCTCGGCGGCTGGAAGGGACCGATGTTTCTCGGTCTCGACGGCCTGTGGCTCACGAGCCTGTTCTGGTTCCTGCTGAAGACCTATGCGATCTGCTTCTTCTTCATCTGGGCGCGCAGCACCATGCCGCGCATCCGCGTCGACCAGATCATGTTCTTCTCCTGGAAGTTCCTGCTGCCTGCCAGCGTGGTCGTGATGGCAGCCACGGCGCTGGGGGTTGTCAACAAGCATCCCTGGTTCAGCGCCAACCAGCTGGCCGTGCATGACGTGGACGTCACCGCGCTGCAGGATGTCACCCAGTTCCAGACCCTGACAACAGCTGAGGCCCTCGCGGTGCTGACCGTGCAGCAGAAGGCCTTCTTCTGGGGCTACAACGCCCTGTGCCTGTTCTTCGGCCTGTTCATCCTCGTGATGGCCTGGCGCATCCTGTTCGTCAAGCGCGTTCATCCGCAGCCCCGCCGGGAGGTGAGCTGGAACGCATGAGACTGCTTGGCAAATCCCAGAGCCTGATCCACGTCGCCGGTGAGCTGCTGCTCGTGGCAGCCGGCGGATGGGGCCTGTACCTGCGTTACGGCCAGGGCAGTTCACCGCTGTCAACGACGCACTGGTTCGGCCCGCTGGCCCTGCTGGCCATCGGCCTGTGTGTCACGGTCCTGCCGCTGGCCCCGGCCCGTGATGCGGCCTGGGTCCATGACTGGTTCCGCGGGCAGCCGGGTCTGAGCTCACTGCTGTGGAGCTTCGGCGTCTGCGGCTGCCTGTACTCCCTGTGGCTGCAGTACGACCTGCAGTTCAGCATCCGCCCCGTGCTGATGCTGTTGCCGGGCTTCGTGTACTGGTTCGCCGTGTCCTGTCCCGGCCACAACATCCAGCAGCGCAACATTGAGCGTGCCCGCGAGCGGGCCGCCGGCGAAACTGCGCAGACGGTGGAGGAGGTGCAGGGTGCCTGAGGGCCACGACCTGACAATCCACCATGCCCTGCC
>JAHEFU010000024.1 GCA_024645305.1 Planctomycetales bacterium | reverse complement strand
TCAGTCACGGCGGGAGGTTCGAAGTACAATAGGCCGGTATCCCAGAAGCGCCACTCGATGCCGTTCTCACCACCCCAGTCATTGAAGTACATCATTTCGCTCAGGCTTTCATCCATGTCAGAGTAGAAAATGGTGAAACCGCAGAAGCTGCCGGGTGTTGCATCAAGATATGGCAATTCGGAGAGGGGGATGGTCCATTTCACATAATACTCAGTGATGCAATATCCCTCAGATTCTCCCGTTTCCTCATTGAGCGAGGCACCAAGAGTTTGAATTGGATACACTTCCATCTCAGCACCCGTAACATCTCCGTAATAGCCGATGCCCAGCCCATCCGGCTTCTCTCCTCCCAGCCGCATCACCTGTTCATCAGCCTCAATGAAAGGACAGGCGAACACCCAGTAATCGTCCTTCTGCCAGTCAGCATGCCCTACTGCTCCGCTGGGGTAATCCGTATCGTCGCTGTCAACACTGGCATCGAAGCAGAGGTTTAAGCGATCACTGTCCCATACCCCACTGCCCGGTGTCATTTCGTCAGTGATAATGACGCTGATCTTAAGGAATTCATCTATATATGTCGCGCTAAACTGCAGTCCAGTATCCTGCCAGTCGGTGATTTCCCCGGAAAACACGTTGGCAGTATCCCCATCCATCAGGACATAATGCGGATTGAACTCCAGTTCGCCCGATTCATACAGGGGATCCAGCGCAGAGTCATAATGCACTGCCCTGATCACATAGTCCGGCAGATTGTCAGTATCAATTCCGGCGATGCGGTCCTTCAGGCGATTGCTGCCTGGGAACATATGGGTGAAGCTGAATTCATTGCCAGCATCATCCGTGTATGTAATGTCCAGCTGCATGGACTCATTCTGCAACAGGGCGAACTGCTCAGCATCCATATCCAGGTTGGCACTGCCACTGTTTCCAATCCAGCCCTCCCGGCTCATGGCAATCACGGGCAGCAGGCCGTCCTGCTGCAGGCGCTGTTCTATCAGGCTGGGCTGGTGCGCAGACTGCAGTTTCCAGTCGTAATTGCCATCCGGACCCTCGATGTCAATCCGCAGGGAATTGTCATCACGGTTGCGACTCAGCTCCGCATTCCAGGCCGGCTTCAGCGTTTCAGGCGTGATGATCTGCCCACCGGCGGCTTCGTAATCCTTAAGCACCTCGTCAATCTCCGCCCAGAAGTGCTCGTCCTTCATCGTGCGCCGGTCGAGCCCGGTGCGCACGTCGCGGTCGATGAACAGGAAGGGGATGTTGTAGTCAATGTCCCCCTCCTCGAACATCAGCGCGCGGTACAGTTCATCAGGGGAGAATGGCAGCGCGATATCCCAGGCCGTGATGTGTTCCTTCTCAATGTTTGCCAGCCGGTGATCCTGCTCCAGCAGGGAGCGGAAATGATTGTCGCGTGTGATAGCGAGAAGCTCAGTGTCGTGGGAAGCAGTGGCAACGGGAGTTTCATTGCCAGGCTGCCAGTCGGCATAGTCCGGCGGACCGTAGTACCGCCACTCCTGTTGGAGCATGCTGACAATCGCAGCGTAATTTACACCGCTTTCCCAGGGGCGGATGCGGTTGGTGCGGCCATAGATATCCACCGGCACGCCCTGCTGATCCAGCACTTCGCACCAGGCAGCCTCGGGGCTGGCCGTGGCCTGCAGGTTGTCCAGCTGCTGGAAGGCGAGTACCGGCACGCCGAGGCTGGTAGCGGCGCTGAGCCAGTATCCCAGGCTGTGGCCCGTCATGTAGCCGCTCCAGGGAGTTGCCAGCGGGTAGCTGGCATTCTCGCTGTCCAGCAGCACATGAGTGCGGCTGTAATTGTTCCACAGGAACTTTTTGCTGAATTCCCCGTAATCCAGTCCCTGCCAATAAGGACGCAGATTGATATGCGCAAAGGGCGGAAGCCACTGTTGACCTGTAGTAGGCGAAATGGCGGGGATGATGTTTCCGTCAACAATGTAGTTGTCATCAATAACCATGTCCAGCTCAACCCGGATGCTGTTCGCTTCGAACACACCGTCAGCCTCCCGGCCCAGCTCCATGCCCATTTCAACGGTGGCAGCGGCCGCCGCCCGATGCAGGATGGTGTTGTCAAAGCTGTAGAACTCCGTCGGGATGTAGCCGTTGGGCCAGCCGATCTGCCCGCTTTCCTCACGATCATAAGTGGAGTACAGCGCACCCTGGGTATAGGTTTCATCACCGTGGAACTTGACGCCATACTCCGTGGAATACTCCATCGCCGTGAGATTGTGCGTAATGAAACCCCAGGCTTCGGAGATGAACTGGTCGGCGGCCTCTCCCTCGCCTGCTTCATGCATGGCCCGCCACAGCAGGTAATGCTGGATCACGATCAGGCTCGGCACTTCGGCACGCCCCACGCCGAATTCGGTCCAGTCGAAGCCCGTGGCACCGATGGCGGACAGATACCCCGCCGTACCGGGCGCACCCGGCTGCCAGCCTTCCAAATCAGAGAGATCAAGGTCCAGCGGCACGAGCATCGGGCAGGAGCCGTATGACACACAGGCCGCCCGGTGGTAGCGCAGGAGCCGCATTACATTGTCAAAACGCTCGTTGGCAATATCCGTCAGGATGATGCCGTTATTGTCCCGCACCCAGCAGCCGTGGTAGCTGACCATCGGCGAAGAGGAACCACTGTAATGGTCGCGTTGGGTTTCGATGATCACCGGGAGCTGGGTCAGCATATCGTCCAGCCGCTTGTCATTCGTGGTCGGCTGGTAATTCGCTGCACTGAAGGAATACCACCAGTTAAGCGTGCGTGTTGCCATTTCCTCGATGCCGGCTTCATCAAGCTCCACCGCCGCGCGCGGCTCACCCGCCTTGCTGACGATGTAGGCCACATTGCAGGTCCAGCTGCCATCAGCCTGCAATTCACCCTTGATGCACTGCGGCATGCCGGGAATCTCCCGGAAGCCCTGGCACTGGATTGTCAATCTGTTCTCCCCCTGCTGGAAGACAAGGCCATCGTACTCCGTCTCATGCGCCTCAGTCCCGACCTGCAGGAAGTAGTCCCAGTCCGGGTCCGCCACTCCCGTGGCCGGTATGAATCTGCACTCTCGGATCAGCACAGGCATGTCGGGAACTGCGTACTGGATGATGCTCAGCTCGCCGAACTCGGCGCTCTGCTTCACCCTGACAATTGCCGCTCCCCGGATCTGCTCAATCGACTGACTGGTCCACTTGTCACCAAGGTGGAAAACCGGCTCATGCGGTCCCTTGGGAGCCGTGGCCTTGAAGCTGAGCGGGATGTCCGGCCAGTTGCCTTCCTGCCAGACCTGCCACTCACCCTCGTCACCACGCGTCTGGTAACCGGGTCCGGTCAGGCCACGCAGCAGTGAGAAGTCACCATCCACGCCGAGATGCCCGAAGATGCGTCCGTTGCCAAGCGGGAAGCAGCCGTAGTCGGCAAACTCACCATTGCCCTTCTCGAATGGATAGGCCTGCGAGCGCATGCCCCACTGCGAGTATTCCCCGTCAGTGACGAGCTCATGCATGCTGCTGGCGAAAGCGCTTCCCATCAAAGCGATGATAGATGCTGTGATAAGAAGCATGCACAGGAGGAATTGGATTGCTGTCCTCATGCTGCAATCATAGAATGCGCCGCCGGCCAATTTGACATCCCCGCCCGTGGATCCCGCCTGCGGCGCGATCCCCACCCGGAATGTCCGGCGGCTTTTACAACTTCAAGTCTCCTGCAACTTCAGCGCGACCCGGACGGCTTTGCCGGCCGCAGCGCCAGACTGGCGAGCGCTGGCGTGAGCCGGAAAAACAAAAAGGCGGCCCACCAGGGGCCGCCTTCGTAGTGTCCGATGTTTCCCTTCCCGTCTAGTTCGTTGCTGAAGAAGCAGCCACCTGGCTCTTGATCCACTCCGTACTGACGGACTTGGGACGGGTGATCGGTGATCCCATCGCCCGGTTGATGACGTACTGCGCCAGCATGCCCATGGCCCGGCTGACACTGAACACGACGGTGTAGTACTCGAATTCCTTGATGCCGTAGTGATACAGCAGGGTGCCGCTGGAGGCATCGACATTCGGCCAGGGGTTCTTGGCCTTGCCATGCTCCTGCAGCACGCCTGGAACCACTTCGTACAGCATGTTCACCAGCTGGAAGACCTCGTCTTCCGGGAAGTGCTGCTTGCCGAACTCGAGGAAGGCCACGAAACGCGGATCCGGCACACGCAGCACTGCGTGGCCGTAGCCCGGGATCACGTGGCCGCCGTTGAGGCGGTCCCAGCAGGCCTTGGTCAGCTCTTCCTTCGTCGGCACGCCGCCACCGAGGCTTTCCTTGAGCTCCAGCACGAAGCCCAGGCATTCCTGGTTGGCCAGGCCATGCAGCGGTCCGGCCAGGGCATTGAGCCCCGAGCAGACGGAGTAGTAGGGATCGCTCAGCGCACTGCCCACCACATGGCAGGTATTGGCGCTGGCGTTGCCACCCTCGTGGTCGCTGTGCGACATCAGGTAGAGCCGCATCATCTGGTAGGCATCCTCGGACTGTGGCAGGCCAAGCATGTAGGCGTAGTTCGCCGCCCAGTCCAGCTCGGGATTGGGCTCGATCCGCGGGCCCTTGTTGAAGCGCTTGCGGTAGATGGCCGCGGCGATATTGGGCAGCTTGCCGAGGATTGACATTGAATCCTCCAGCGCGGCTTCCCAGTACTCCTGCTTGTTCATGTCGTGGTAGCGGCTGGCGAAAACCGACTCCCGCTGCATGATGAGGACCGCGGTGTTCAGCATGGTCATGGGGTGGCTGTCCGCCGGCATGGCATCCAGCACATCCCAGACATACTGGGGCACCTGATTGTGGTCTGCGAATTCAGCACGCAGGCTCTTGCGCTCCGCCTCACTGGGAATGTCACCGGTCAGCAGCAGCCAGAAGATTTCCTCCGGCAGCAGGTGGGTCACTTCCAGCAGAGGGTGTCCCCGGAATATCACGCCCTTGTCGGGCTCAACAACCGAGGTGTCACAGATCATTCCCTTGATTCCGCGCATTCCACCGTAAGCCTGCGAAACAGTCACATCGGAGATCTTCATTTCACCGTGTTGGCTCAGCAGTGCCTTGATTTCCTCACGAAGAGCAGGGATCTGTGAAGACAGCTTATCCTTGATAATCGACATGCACGATCCTCCTCCAGATACGTGTGCGAGGGGTTTGGTGCCGCCCCTTTAAAATCCATTCGGCCAGTCGACAGAATTATAATTCATGCATTGTCCCGCCTTGCTCAGGTGCACAAGGATTGTCTGCGATTTCGCCCAATTATTCCTCGAACAACATGGTGAATTACCTTGTTGCCCGGCAAAATATCCTTGGGTGTTATAATGCCTGCCTATGAGCAATAATCGCGGCAATCCGGGCATTTCCTTTGTGGACCATACCTGTTGCGGCGGAGTAGTGCTTGATGAAATCACCGGGCAGGCCAGGCTCGTCCTGATTGAAGTGGACAAGGGCCGGCACCCGCAGTGGCTGTTGCCCAAGGGCCATGTGAACGCCGGCGAGAGTTTTGAGGACGCCGCCCGGCGGGAAGTCAGTGAGGAAACCGGTATTCCCGTCAGCCAGCTGGATGTGCTGGCCTACCTCGGCAAGATCGATTATTCATTCCCGCCGGTTCCCCGCCACGAATTGCATCGCAAGACCGTGCACTTTTACCTAATGTACGCACATACCCGGGAATTCACTGTCACGCAGTTTACACGTGAAGAAGGCATCGCCAGTGCATACTGGTTCAGCTTTGATGCAGCCAAGGAAGTGGTGCGGTACGACGGTAATCGTGAAGTAATTGAACGAGCGGAAATCATCCTGGAACAGCTGCTTGCCCGGCAGGGCGACAGTGGACGTGAAGCCGGATAAAAAAGCGGCCATCCCGGTGGGACAGCCGCTTTAGCTTCTCTCATTATCTAACACCCGAAAGACATTAGACCTCTGCCTTGCCGATGATCTTGAATTCGGTGGTTTCCTTGGTCCGGCCGCGCTTCTGGCTTCCACCACGCAGCAGGAATCCCTTTAGCCTGATGATCTCTGCCTTTTCAATCACCATTACCTTCTTGGGTGTACCGTCATAACCCTTGGCATTGTATACTTGGATCGCCTTGCTGTTGCTTTCATTGAATGCACGAATTGCCTTGAGGACAGCCAGACTATTCCCGACCTTATCGCGCTTGCGTGAACCCCGGCCAGGTGCAGTCCTGAGCCACTGGTAGTCCAGGTTGTCCATCCCCTTGGCCTTGCTGAATCGGGCAGCCAGGTCAACCAGACTTATTACATCCTTGATATCCATACCTTCTCCTGATTTATCTTGATTTGCGTCTTCAACTGTCAGACAATGCAAATATATCACGCTGCATGAGCAATTTCAATTGTATAACGCTTTATGGATGGGATTCAAAACAAAACTTGATGAGTTTAAGAGATAAGTATATGAAATTCCAATTCGATGAGTACTTTCCAGCCAGAGTAAGTTCTGAGTTTCTTCAATAATCCTCCTGCAGTTGTTGAATACGCAGGCGGAGCAAGAGTCAGAACCTGTTCTGGCCAATTCCGGCAGGGAGAAAATATGAAAGCCGTACCCGGGGCAAGGTACGGCTCATATAGAAAGGCGGAAAAACGGGATAGGCTAATTTAGGAAATGGAAGCATTCAAAGGAAGATTCCGCGCCTTCTTCTGATTACTACCACCTCGTGGAACCGGGACAATCGCTGACTCCCGGAACCGCTCATACACCTCTCAGCGATTGGAGGAATTATAACGGTTTAATCCACTTTGCAACAGTGGATAAACTCGATTAACCTATACATATATTTAGTAGAGTGGATAAATATGGGGAAAAATTGTGGATAACTACAAGTTTTTCGAGGCATCTGCCGGGATTCCCGCTGGGAACGCCTGCAAATGCAGCTTCCCTGCCCTCGTGCTAAATGTTCATTCAGCAATCCCGCACAGGCTCAGGCGGATATAATCAGACTGATTTTGTGAAGGGGTGACCGATGCGTAATCAGGCAGTCAAGGCTTTATTGATCTTCCTTGTGGTGTTCAGTTGCATAACCCTCGCGGGCAAGGTGTTTGCCCAGAGCTGGTTCGGAAGCAGCGGCAACTCGGGTGGGGAAAGAATATCCCTCATCAGTGTTGAAGGAGCCATATCCGGGTCAGCGGCCACGGCCTCACCCTTCGGCGAAGCCGGCGCAAGCTCAATGGTAATTGCTGAACAGCTCCACAGTGCCGCCCGCAACAACGAAATCAAGGGTGTACTTCTGCGTGTCAACAGCCCCGGCGGCAGCGCTGCGGCATCCGATGAAATCTACCAGGGCGTCATGGCCGTGCGCAATGCCGGCAAGCCCGTGGTGGTAAGCATGGGCGACGTGGCTGCCAGCGGAGGCTATTACATCTCCGCCGCTGCCGACAAGATCTACGCCAACGGAGCCACCCTCACGGGCAGTATCGGTGTGATCTTCAGCCTGATGAACTGGGAGGAACTGGCGGACAAGTGGGGCGTGGACGATGTGACCATCCATGCCGGGGAATACAAGGACATAGGCAGCCCCTGGCGCCAGATGACCGCTCCGGAACGGGAAATGATGCAGGAACTGCTTGACGACGTGCATGAGGAATTCATGCAGGCTGTTATCGCCGGGCGCAGCTCTGCCCCCAATCCGATGACGGAGGAGCAGGTGCGCAGTGCCGCAACCGGCATGATCTACACGGGAACCAAGGCCAAGGAGCTCGGACTGGTTGACGAAATCGGCGGGCTGGAGGTAGCCAAGGCGGAGATCCGCAAAATGGCAAACGTCGGCGCGGATTTCCCGATTGAGCCGGATGCGGTCCCAAGCCTGCTGGAGGAACTGTTCGGCCTGAGCATGCAGGGCAGCACCGGCAATCCGCTGGCCGGAATGCTGCGCGAGCCGCTTAGCCATCTGGCCGGCAGCCTGTTCCTCAACAGTACTCTGCGCGACATCGTGATTCGCTGAATCCATCGCTGGCAACGCTGCGTCTGACAGGCAGCGGGAGACAGGCCGGCGCAGTCGCGCCTGGCCGGGGAGAAGATAGATGCAAAAGGGAATCAACCTGTTCCTGACGGTTTATGCCGTCCTGATAGCAGCCAATGCCGCAGTTTACATCCTCGCTGCTGACAACCCGACGGCGGGGCAGCTCAGCGGCCTCGGCCTGGCTGTCCTCGTGTTCGTTCTGGCCTTTGTTGCCCACCGCACCAGCGACGCAATTGGCAACCCGTTCAACGGGCTGGTGCTGGGCAGCTTCAAGCACATCTTCCTCGTCTGGCTGGGTGGCCTGCTGCTGGGATTCCTGTCCGTCGGCATTGCCATCGGGCTGGGCTTCGTCTCCATTGACCCGGACATGAATTACTTCCTGCAGATGAGCGCTGAGCAGGCCAGCAAGGGCGGACGTGCCGTGTCCGCTGCGGACCTGGCCCCCATGAAGGTGTTCTTCCAGATCATGGCGCTCGCCGGTGCCCTCGTCGGGCCCTTCCTCACCGCGGCCTTCATCAGCCTGGCATTCTATCCCGTCTATGGCTGGCTGGGCCGCCGCCTGCTGGTGAGGGGTCTGCCCTACACCTTCATGGTACTTGGCGCATATGGAACCATCGGAACCATGATCGCAGCTTTCGCACCCAACCCGATGATCGAGGAACCGAACCTGGCCCTGGCCCTGCCAATCACGGCGCTGTATGGCCTGGGACTGACCGCGGTCTGCCTCTGGCTGTTCCTGGTCAGCAACAGTGCGGTCGTGCCGGCCCTGGCCTTTGCAGCCTTCAACGGTGCCTTCGGAGCCTGCCAGCTGTATTATGCGGATCCCGCAGCACATATGGTCCCGCCAATGGGTGCCGCTGACCTGGTCGTGCTGCTGCTGGTGGCCGTGGGACTCTGGCTGATCAAGGTGCCGGAAACGAAGCACATGGAAGTTGCAGCGGTGGGCTTTGACGGCAGCTCACTGACATCCGCCCAGGTTGCAGAGCTGGATGCACGGTCCCGGACCCACAGCAGCGAATACGACAGCATCGGCGAAGCCAGCACTGAAGCCAGCCCGCCGGATGCACCAGCCCCGCCACCCGATTATTCGGATCGGGGTTAAGCCAGATTCAGCAGATGCTCCATTAAGGCAGCCAGGCGCCGTCGGCCCCGACTCCATATTCGTAGTCGTGCCAGCCCGGTTCCAGTGCGGAATGCTTGCTGCGCACCCAGACCGAGTCATTGTCAACGGTGAGCACAACTCCGTCCCGGTCCAGCACGTTCTCCGGCAGTACGTAGGTGTCACCACCGATGATGTCCAGGAACAGGCCGAGGGTCGGCGTGATGTCGAAACCTCCGGGATCAAACTCACCGATGTAGGCTGAGCCGAGACTGGGACGCATCGGCACCGAGAAGAGCTCGTAGCCGTCCGCGCCTTCAAAGTCCACGAAGTAGCAGAAGCTGTTCACCTGCGCGGAGCCCAGTGCAGTGTTGTCAGACTCGTAGGTGTCGGCCCCCACTGCGTCAAACAGCCAGGCCACACTGTATATGGTGGCCGCGGCCAGGTTGCGCTCACCGGTGTAGAGGTACTGGTCGGCACCGTTGTAGTCCCACAGCATGGACACGGCGCGCCGGGCACTGAAACTGCCACAGCTGGTGAGCCCGTTGTAGGTATCCGCGCCAGCGTGCTCCAGCAGCAGGCCCGTGCCCTCCATGAAGGCGCAGGCCTGTGAGAAGGTGCCACTGGTATAGGTTTCGCTACCGCCTTCCTCATTGAGCAGGCCGAGGCCGCCGGAGCCGATGAAGGGATCCGGCCCTAAGGCATCACCGCTGGGCTGCTTGCCGAGGGCGGCCCCCTGGCAGAAGTTCAGGTTGTTGATGCCGTCACCGAAGTCATATTCCGGCCGGGCCATGTTGAAAAGCGGCTCGGCATAGTAGGTATCATCCTCGATCCCCCTGTCGCTGAGAATCCCAATGCCGCGGAAGCTGCCGAAGCCCTGGCTATAAGCCGTGCTTGTGTAATTGTCAATGCCTGCGCCGTCCAGCAGCACGCCGATACCCACGAGTGATGCACCCTGGCACATGGCCTCACCGCCGTAGTTGTCATTTCCGCCCACGTCCTGCAGGATACCGACGCCGAAGTCCGAGCAGCCCTGGCTGAGGCGCACACTGCCGTAATCGTCGTTGCCGGACAGGTCCAGCAGGATGCCGTAGCCCATCCGCCCGCTGCCCTGCTGGTGCGTGTTGTCATTGCTGGGCAGGAAGGTGCGGTCCACGTCATCCGGGTCGTCCAGGGCGAAGTACTCATCATCACCGCTGTAGTCAATGCAGATCGCGATCGGGTTGTCCAGCGCGGCATTGCCGCCGGCATGGCAGAAGTAGTCGTCATTACCGCCGATGTCCACCTGCAGCATGTAGAAGCCGTTGTCAGTGCCCGCATCCCAGTCCGGCAGGCTGATCACGTCGTCACCGTCACCGGTCACGGAAATGTTGCCAAGGCTCGTACGCACCTCGAAGTCGAAGGAGGCTCCCGGGGTCCAGCCGTCGAGGAAGGCATGGAACTCATCAATCGCCGCCGTGAGCACCGAGGCGCCCTGGAACAGATCTGCGTAGTCAAAGTTCGCCGGAATCAGGCCATTTACCGCATAAGCGATGATCGGCCCACCATTGTCATGGGCCACGACCATGCCGAGGGCGTTGTCAAACGTGGACTGGCGCCAGCCCTCCGGCGGGGGCGCGGGGTTGGTGACGCCGAAGATCTGGGTATTGGCCCCGTCCAGGAATGCTTCATGGTAGGGCTTGGCCTGGTGGATGGCATTCACCAGCCGGCCGAGTGCCTGCTGGAAGTCATCCGGCACTCCGGCCACCTCAGCCTGGATCTGGGCGAAGGTGGCGTCATGCAGCGGGTCCGGGTAGTCATTCATCAGGCGCTTGATGGCGAATGCCAGCGGGTCCTCCTCATCAAGGTCGTCCACGATGCCTTCATTGACGACACCCACACCGTGCAACCAGGCTCCCGTCTGTACGATGCCCTGCATGTCCTGCCAGTTGCCAACGGTGCGCCCGAGGGCGTTGCTGAAGGGCAGGACCTCAGTATGGTCGTCGTAGTAGTAGCTGCCGAACTGCGGCAGGAAGCAGCGCATGTCGGAATAGGGGTTTTCCAAGCTGTCCTGGTCGTTGAAGCCCTTCCAGCTGACATTGTCCGTCGAACCGGGAATCTCCCACCATTCCAGGGCAGGACCGGCCAGAAGCCGCTCGAAGGTCTGGTCATACCCCAGTTCCGGCAGTGGGATGTCCGGCGGGGGCAGCGGGTCCGGATCAGCCTCATTGAGGGCCTCCATGAATTCGTCGGGCAGCAGGCTCTCATCCGTGTCGTAGGTATAGACGTAGAGTGTGTCCTTGTCCCAGCCGCCGTTATGGTCCCAGACCGTCAGGCGCACTTCGTGCAGGCCCGGTGTGTCATAGGTGTGGTTGACAACGCTGATGGCGCTGTCCTCGATGTCATCCTCATCAAAATCCCAGCTCTGGCTGGCGATGCCGTTGTCACTGTCCTGGCCCTCATTGCGGAACTGGAATTCCTCGGTGGTACTGCGCACGTAGATGTTGTCCGCCTCGACTATCAGGGCCTGCGGACGGGTGTTGGTGTCCTGGATCATCCCACCGAGCGTCACCTGCACGTCGTCATGGGCCAGCAGGGCCACGTAGAGATTGCCGAGCGGACTAAGGTAATTCTGCGGGACGAGGTTCCCGTCCACCGTGGGCAGGGTGATGTTCTTGTTGCCACTCGTCGTGTAGATGTCCGACATCATCCAGCGGCCCGTCGTGTAATTGGAGACGAGGATGTAGTAGCCCTGGAAGGCGGAGCCCCCGCCGCTGAAGTTGTCAACGGTGAAGCGCAGCAGTGAGGGATAGCCCTCGTCGGGCAGGCTGATCTGGTACATGGCCCAGCTCAGCGCTCCCGGGTCGGGGTTCAGGCTGATGCTGGAGGCATTGATAGTGATGTCTCCGCTGTCGGCGAATACCAGCGTGGGGTCCAGGTCCTGGAGCGCACTGGTGATCTTCTGGACCTGGCCACCGAGCTCAGCAGGACCCACGGGAATCCGCGCCACGCCCTGCAGGGCCTGGGGCAGTTCAGTGTTGCTCTGCTCCATTTCCGCCGCAGCGGGATCCTGCCTGTTGCCCACCCATGAGGGGGTGGTCAGGTCGATGCCCGGCCTCTGGGCGAGGGTCTTGCTTGTAACCGGCAGGCCCGTACCGGGGGATTCCGGTGCTGACCTTGTGAGGGATCCTCCCTGGCCACCGCAGGAACTGAGACTGAGCAGTACGAAGAGCAGCAGCAGGCGGCCGCATAGTTTTGCGTTGATCATGTTACTTACCTCGGCTATTCCTGAATTCCGGTAAATCCAGCTGTCCATCAGTAAGTATATCCCCGTATTCGCTGCCGTTTATTCACATCGGCGCTGTGAGCGCCTCAGGTTCTGAGCTGGGCGGCGTACATCAGGCCGATGGCCGCGCCGATTCCTGAGAATATGTACCAGTTGGTCGTATTCGCCACTTCCAGCTTTCCCATGGAGATCAGCACGATCAGGGTCAGGGAGACCCCGAGCAGCAGGCCACCGAATACCAGCGGGGGGCCATTGAGGGATTCCAGTGGAATCGCGGTTTCACTTTTCCCAAAGACACGCAGCTTCTCCTCGGGAGTCAGCTGGGAAAAGCGGGGATGGTCCGGATCGTCTATGAAGAACTTCTCGGTGTCGTCCTCATAGCCTACCTTCTCCTGGGCCAGGGCCTGTTGCCTGACCACATCGTACTCATGCTGCATGTCCGCCTTTTTCCAGTGCTCTTCATTACCGCCGCGATAGGCTTCAGGGTATTTCTCCTGGGAGCGGCTCATGGGACGCTCATCCTGGTCAGCCACCATCTCCTGGCTGTTGAGCATCCGCTCCAGCTCAGTCGGGCCGGCAGCGCTCTGTTCCCTGCGGCGCCTGGCCTGCTCCTCCAATTCGCTGCCTGGATTAAACTGTTCCATTTTCAGATCCTGTGTATTCATGTCCGTCTGTTTCCTTTAGATCTTAACCACAAATATTACCCAGCGTTGCAGGATTCAAACGGAAGGGCGGGGAATCGGCGGGCTGACGCTAGAATATCGGCCCATGGGACTGTTGGACCTGTTCAAGCGCAAGAAGAAGCCTGAGGATGCGGCCCCGGTTGCTGCCGAGCCTGACATCCAGGCTGAATCAACAGAAGAACCGGTTGCCGGACCTGCTCCGGAGGAACGTGAACCGGCGGCCCGCGGCAGGTTCCGCACTGCAATGAACCGGACCCGGGCCTTCTTCACCTCCGCCTTCAGCTCCGACCCGGCCCAGCTGGTGGACGACGCCTACTTCGATGACGTGATGGACGCCCTGGTGCTGTCCGATATCGGCATGGAGCTCGCCGAGCAATTGCTGGAGCGCATCAGGACCGACATGAAGGATCGCGGCCATGCCTATCGCCGGGATGTGCCGGCGGTGGCCCGCGAGGCCCTCAAGGGCATCCTCACCGATGTCCGCGAAGCGGTACCGCTGACCCCGGGCAAGCTGAATGTGATTATGCTCGTCGGGGTGAATGGCAGCGGCAAGACCACAATCTCCGCCAAGCTCGCTTACCGCCTCAAGCAGGAGGGGCTCAGGGTACTGCTCGCTGCGGCCGATACATTCCGCGCGGCAGCCACGGAGCAGCTCGCTGTCTGGGCTGAGCGGGTCGGGGTAGAAATCGTCACCGGCCAGCAGGGCGCCGATCCTGCCGCCGTGGTGTTCGACGCCACGCAGGCAGCAGCAGCCCGCAACATGGACGTGCTGATCGTGGACACCGCAGGCCGGCTGCAGACGAAGCACAACCTGATGCAGGAACTCAACAAGGTCACCCGCACGATTGACAAAGCCTGCGAGGGCGCGGCCGTGACCCGCATCCTGGTGCTGGATGCCACCGTCGGGCAAAACGCCATGAGCCAGGCAGAGCTGTTCAATGAAGCCTGTGAGCTGACGGGCATCGCCATGAACAAGCTGGATGGCACCGCCAAGGGCGGCTCCCTGTTTGCCGTGGTCAACCAGCTGAAGATCCCGGTGCTTTACATCGGTGTGGGAGAACAACTGGATGACCTGCTGGACTTCGACCCTGATGAATTCACGAACAGCCTGATCCCGGATGTTGACGGTTGATCCGCGCAAGGCCGGATTGCATAAACCATTTACTGCGCACGCTGGATAGAGAACTGCATGGACAGCCACGAAGCCAACTACCGCGAGGGGCGAATTGAGGCCCGCAAGGTAATGCATCGCCGCCGGCGCCTGCAATTCACCAGCCTGGCTGAGGTGCTCATTGAAGGCACCCGGCTGACGGAACTTGTGGAGGGCGCCAACAGCCAGCGTGAAGACCTTGCGGATCCGGATGCCAGGGTGGTGCATCTGGCGAACATGCCCCTGGGACAGGCCCTGGGGCACCTGGGGCGCACCCTGAACCTCTCCAGCGACGGCCTGGCATACCGGTTCCCGCTGCCCATGCGCCTGATGTCCCGCCTGTTCAAGCGGCAGATCCTCAGCGGGGCACTCGTAGCGCCGTTTGAGCAGCCGGCGGAGCTCAACAGGGTGGTCACGCCAGGCTTTGAGCTAATCGCCGCTGAGGGACTGGCGGAACTGCAGGCAGCTGTCCGCCGCTTTGAGGAGGCCCGCCAGTTCCAGCCCAATGCCCTGCTGGGTCCCCTCAGCCGCGAGGAATGGGTCAGCCTGAGCTGCCGGCATGCGGAGTGGCACCTCGGATTCATGCTGGAGCGCTGATAACGCGGAGAACTGCAGCGGAATCAGCCATCCCGGAATCGGAATCACGGGATGACCACTCGGGGACTTGCCTAATCCACGTTTCACGCTAAAATATCCCCCATCATAAACAGCTGTACCTTTTACCTATACGAGGTACGGGTATCGGGAATATTGGGAGAAGGCAATCATGGATTTGGTGCTGGCCGTCGGCCTTATAGCATTGATCAGTCTCATTCTGTCCTTCGTGATGAATGCAGGAATCGCGAAGAAGGATGCAGGCAACGAGCGCATGCAGTGGCTCTGCAAGGCGATTTACGAGGGTGCGAGCGCATTCCTGGCCAAGGAATACCAGGTGATGGGTATTTTCGTGGCGGTACTTTCCGTCATCATCGCTCTTCTTCCTGAATCCACTGGCCTCGGCAAGTGGACCGCCCTGAGCTTCCTGCTTGGTGCGGCAGCCAGCGGAACCGCCGGCTACCTGGGCATGAAAACAGCCACGATTGCCAACGCCCGTACCACCAATGCCGCAATCGAGAGCCTGCCCGCCGCGCTGAGGATCGCTTTCAGCTCAGGCGCAGTGCTCGGTCTGGCTGTGGTGGGTCTTGGACTGCTTGGAGTCAGCGGGCTTTTCTACGTCTACACCTCGTTGCTGGGCCTTGACACCGTTGAGGTGCTTTCCAACAACATCCTCGGCTTCAGTCTCGGAGCATCCTCCGTGGCCCTGTTCGCCCGCGTCGGCGGTGGTATCTTCACCAAGGCGGCTGACGTCGGTGCTGACCTGGCCGGCAAGGTTGAAGCCGGCATCCCCGAGGATGACCCGCGCAACCCCGCCTCCATCGCCGACAACGTCGGTGACAACGTCGGCGATGTGGCCGGCATGGGTGCCGACCTGTTCGAGAGTTATGTCGGATCCATCATCGCTGCCATGCTGCTTGGCTATCTCGCACTCGGCAGCAGTGAAGCCGGCTTCCTGATCCCGCTGTTGATCGCCGGCATCGGCATCATCGCGTCCCTGATCGGTATCGGATTCACGCTGATGTTCACCGCCAACGAACCGCACGCCGCCCTGCGCAACGGCACCTGGGTTGCTGCCGCGATCACCATCGGAGGCAGCGCATTCGTAATGAACATGTACCAGAGCGTACTCGGCGGCTGGGGCCTGATGTGGGCCCTGATCGGCGGACTGCTGGCCGGCGTGGTCATCGCCTGGCTGACCGAGTTCTACACCAGTGCGCACTACGGACCGACACGATTCATCTCAATGTCCTCTCGCAGCGGACCGGCTGTCAACATCATCTCCGGAATCTCCGTGGGCATGTTGTCCACCGCCCTGCCCCTGCTCGTGATCTGCATTGCCATCCTGGTGGCTTACGGGGCACCGGGAGGCTTCTCGAACGGCGCCATGGGACTCTTCGGGATCGCCATTGCAGCCGTCGGCATGCTCTCCACGCTCGGCGTGACCCTGGCGGTTGATGCCTATGGACCGGTTGCTGACAATGCCGGTGGTATCGCTGAACAGGCCGGCCTCGCTCCAATTGTCCGTGAGCGCACGGATGAGCTGGACGCCGTCGGTAACACGACGGCTGCCATCGGCAAGGGCTTCGCGATCGGATCAGCGGCCCTGACGGCCGTGGCCTTCTTCTCGGCCTACAGCAACAAGGCAAACATCGCCGCGATTGACCTCAACAACCCCGTCGTGATGATCTCCCTGCTGATCGGCGCGATGCTGCCCTTCCTGTTCAGCGCACTGACCATGACTGCCGTCGGCCACGCCGCCGAGCAGATGGTCAACGAGATCCGCCGCCAGTTCAACACCATCCCCGGCCTGCGTGAGGGCAAGGAAGGCGTCGTCGGCGATTACAAGACCTGCATCGCCATCTCCACCGAGGCATCACTGAAGAAGATGGTGCTGCCTGGCCTGCTGGCGATTGCCAGCCCGATCGTGATCGGCCTGCTCTTCCGGATAACCGGCCAGGGAGCAGAAGCCGTCGGCGGACTGCTGGCCGGAGCACTTGCCAGCGGTGTGATGATCGCACTGTTCATGTCCAATGCAGGTGGTGCCTGGGACAATGCCAAGAAGAACATTGAGCAAAACGGCCTCGTCGCGGATCTCAAGAAGAAGTACGGTGAGGAGAAGTGGGTTGCCAGTGTGATCGAGAACTTCAACCCCTCAGAAAAGGCTGCGCTGGTGGAATTCGCCAAGGAACACAGCGGCAGTGACGCAGAGAAGGAATTCGTAATGCGTCAGGTCACCAAGGGCTCCGATCCACACAAGGCCTCCATCGTCGGCGACACCGTGGGCGATCCGTTCAAGGACACTTCCGGTCCCAGCCTGAACATCCTGATCAAGCTGATGAGCATCGTGGCCCTGGTCTTCGCCGGGCTGTTTGCCAGCGGGACAGTCTGATCCTCATCTTTCCAGACCTGAAACAGCAGCGGCCCGGGCAACCGGGCCGTCTTCTTTCCAGACCAGTCAATCGGCCCCATGGTAAGCGTCCTGCGCTAGACTTGTATTGTGGGCAATAAGGTGAACGGAGTGAGAATGGAAACCTTTCAGCAGCAACAGGATTTCTTCCGCGAGCACTGGCCGACGATGCGCCAGAAGCTGGAAAGCGGAGGAGCAGCTGCTGCGATTTCCTGGATTGACTACAGCTTCCGTGACGAACTGGAACGCCGTGTACTGTTCCTGTTCGCCCGCCAGGGTATGGTGATCGGCGACTGGGACGGCAAGCACCTTGATGCCTGCGTGCAGTTCGCGGATGCCGCAATTGCCGAATGCCTCAGCCAGTCCGCCCGGGCTGAGGATGATGAGACCCGCAACCGCCGGCTGGACTCCGCCAATGTTGCCAGTTACAACCTCGCCACTGACCTTGCCTGGTGCTGGGGTGATTCATTCCAGCGCGAGACCCGCCACTACGAACGTGGTCTAAAGGCCGCCCAGGAATGCCTGAAATGGCGCCGCCAGCTCCGCAAGGGTTCCTGGCCGATGAGCATGGCATTCTGGGCAGAGGGCGTGCACCGCCTGGCACTCAATGACAACCCGGGAGCGGTCCAGGCGATGCAGAAGGCCCTGGAATATGCGATCCGCGATGCCGCCGAAAAGGGCCAATCCAGTGACATCGGCCCGGCCTGTGCCGGCACCGTGCTGCTGAATCTCGGCTGGCAGGACCTGGCACGCCTGAAGAGTGGCGATGAATCCGCCGGGGAGCGATTCGAGACGGTGCTTGCCAACCTGTCCTCGCAGGAGGAAAGTCCGGACGAGCATGTAAGCGCGGATGCCAAGTTCTACCGACAGCAACTGGCGGATGCACAGCGCATCATGTTTCCCGAATCTACAACGGTCTGAGGCTAGCCTCCCAGCTCCTCGAGCGCACGCCTGGCGGCATCCCTGGCACTGTCGGAAAATCCGGTTCCAGTGGCAATCTCCCGCAGGCGCGGCAATGCCGGGCTGGCATAGTTGCCCATCAGCCGCAGGCCATGGGCTGCAACCGCGAGAGCATCGTCATTGTCACCTGCGAGCACATCCAGCAGGACATCCCGGCTGGGCTGGATCTCCCCGGAGATCACATACATGGTGGATGCCGCAAGCGCCAGTTCGAAATCGTCGTCACCTGCCAGCAGCAGGTTGATTTCGTCCATGGCAAGCTTCGCATCAGGCCCGAAATCCCGCAGCCTGTTCAGGATCACCAGCCGCTCATCCGGGCTGGCAGTACCCAGCAGTGAGGCATACATCTCCGCAGCCATGCCCGGGTCGTCGGCAATCACGGCCATTACCTCAACGGAGGCCTGCCTGATCGCTGCCTCATCATGCAGCAGCAACCGGCTGATCTCCGGGAGCAGGCCATGCGCCTCATGTCCCAGGTCCCGGGCAATTCCCAGGGCTTCGATCATGCGCTCGGGGTTGTTGCTTTCGAGTTCCAGTTCGAGGATGGAAATCAGTTCATCCGCCTCGCCGGTGATCCGGTAGATCGCCTCGGCGGCATTGAGGGCATGGTACGGATCAGCCAGCAGGGCGCGGATCTGCGGCAGGGCCGGGCGGGCCTGCTCTCCGACTGCACCCAGCGCCGCCAGTGGAGCCCATACATTGTTTGATGCCATTTCCGAACTGTAGGGGGCCAGGTACCAGAGCTTGCGGCCCAGTGTCTCCGCCAGCTTGCCAACGGCTGGGGCTGCCCGGCTGCCGAAACGAGACAGGGAGAATGCGGCATTGACCCTGACAACCGGGTCCTCATCCTCCAGCATGGCAGTCAGGGCAGTCACCAGGGAAGCATCATCCAAGGACAGCTTCACACAGGCGTTGAGCGCCGCGCTGCGCACCTGCGGATCCGGGTCCTCCAGCAGCTTGTGCAGGTCCTG
>JAHEFU010000202.1 GCA_024645305.1 Planctomycetales bacterium | reverse complement strand
GCCGATACCCCATTTTTATATATTGCGAAGGGGTTATCAAGAAGAACTCCCGTCCTGGAAGGGTAGAATACTCATGGGTCCTTCCTGGGCCCCGGGAGCGATATGTATCGGCTGAATATTTTCGCAGCTCTCATGCTGCTTTGCGTTTTGACTGCCTGCTCGGGTTCGAGCGGTAAAACTCAGCTGCCCGCCGGGGACGGCCAGCCTTCCCAGCGCGTCAATGAACAGGGCAGCGAGGCAACGGAAACGCGGCAGCGCGGGGATGTACTCCCTGAATCCGAGACAAGTGCTCCCGCCAGCGTGACCCTCGTGGGCGAGGAATTCGCCCGCCGGATGCGCATGCCGGACCTGTCCGTGCTAGAGGAACTGGATTTCCCCGATGAGTCGCTGCTGGGCAAACTGCCGAGCACAGCCGGAACGGACAGTCTCAATGGCAGTCAGCATTTCAAGATCAGCAAACCGGCCAATGGCGAGGCCACGGCAAGCAATGTCGGCACAGCCAAGCGGCTCAACTCAACCAATAGCACCGCCTGGGTGATGTACCGTTTCCAGGGCTACGACTTCCACAAGGATCCCGGGACCATCACTGTGCACACGGCCATGGAGAGTTTCGCCGGAGCAGATCCGGGCTATCTGCTGGCCATAGCCAACTACAAGACGGGCAGGTGGGAGATACTTGGCACCACACAGATTGTGAACCCTGGTATCAGGAGCCTCGTGGTCGGACACCAATACCGCAGCCCGCTGGATAACATCTTCATTGCCGTGATCCTGCCCGCCGGACAGATGCTGGATGTCAGCCAGGTGGAGCTGAGCTACGACGAGGTGACCTGGCTCAACGTGGAAGTTGACAGCATTGCCGGCTGGACTCCCGCGGTCGAGTTTCTCCCCAATGGCAACATCTTCATCGCTTACGCTGATATCAATGTGGGACTGCCGCTGGCAGCCGTACTGGACCGATCCCTGTACCCCGCGGATCCCGCCAACTGGGTGATCGGCGAGATGAACAGCTTGGGCAAGGGCGTGGGCCTCGGGCAGGACGTGGTGATCGGTCCGGCGGGGACACCACGTGTCAGTCTGGCCTATACCGCAATCGGTGGTTCCGGACCAAACACCCTGATGGGCTACACTGCCTACTACGATGCCGGGGCCGAGAATGAAGCCGGCTTCTGGAACTACGAATTCGGCCCTACGCCGGACATCAAGGAACTCGCCGGTTCATCCAGCACTGACTACAACAGTCAGGCCGGCACCTATGGCTATGCAGCACATTTCTACAATTACCCCGCCGGAGAGCAGGCCAAGGAAGGTTCGGCGCGCTACCGCCAGTTCACGTTGAACGAATCTGTCCCGCAGGAGACCATCAGTACCGCCGGAGGCCTGACCGTGGGTGGCTACTGGTTCCCCAGAGTGCGCTTCGCACCCGACGACCCGCTGCTGTACTTTGCCAACAACGGTGGTTACCTGACATACGAACCGACCCCGAACACGCTCAATGACATCTACGTGGATGATTCCAGCCATGACATCGGCGCCCTGGCGATCAACCCGAATGCCGGGCCGGCGGACGAACTGTTCGGCTTCGTCTACAAGCACTTCGACCCGGATGGCAACGTCAACGGGGCAGAGCTCTTCCGTTATGTCCCGCTGCTGGAGAACTTCAATCTGAAGGGCGGCATCCAGCAGGTTGACGAATATCCGGCGGGGGCGACTGACTTCCTCGCGGACTTCAACCAGGTGGATTTCACCCCCGACGGCCGGCCGGCGATTGCCTACACCAAGGACTCCGCTAACAGCATAACCATCTGGTACGCCTACTATGACGGGGCAAACTGGCAAAAGGAGCAGGTCAGTGCCCAGGCCATCAGCAAGTACACGCCATCGCTGCGGGTCTGGCTGGATATGGCGATTGACGACAACGGGATAGCCGCAGTAGTCTGGGACAGCCCACAGGACATTGACGACAACCGCCTGGTGTTCGCGATCCGGGGCAGTTAGCCGGTGATCTGCTTGATTTCCTCAAGCACCTGCTTCTGCCAGCGGGCGAAGCTATCCGGCTTCGTGGTCTCCATGTAGATGCGGACGACGGGTTCGGTCCCACTGGCCCGCAGCATGACCCAGCTGCCGTCCTCGAGGACATACTTGTAGCCGTCAATGGTGATCCGCTCCACGATCTTCTGTCCGCCTAAGCGCGGCTCGCGGCCCATCACCAGGGCATCGAACAGCTTCTGCTGCTGTTCCTCGCTGTAATGCATGTCCACGCGCTTGAAGTCCCTGTGGCCGTGATTGTCCTCGAACTGCTTCAGGAGATCAGACAGCTTCTCACCGCTGGTGGCAATCATCTCGATGGCCAGCAGGGCGCCGAGGATGCCATCCTTCTCCGGGACATGCCCGCTGATGCTGATGCCCCCCGATTCCTCACCGCCGATCATGGCGCCCTTGAGCAGTTCCTGGGCAACGTACTTGAAGCCGACCTTGACCTCCACCATCTCCCGGCCGTGTTCCCTGGCAACGCTGTCCAGCTGGTGACTTGTACAGACCGTACGCGAGAAGTGGCCTGTGCCGTTCTTGTAGCGCACCATGTAGTCCGCGATCAGGGGCAGCAGGTCGTTCGCCGTATAGAAATTGCCGGCACGGTCCATGATCCCGACGCGGTCAGCATCGCCGTCATTGCCGATCAGCAGGCGGCAGTCGTGCTCCTCCATCAGGGCCTGGCGGTTCTTCAGGTTGCTGTAGGAAGGATCAGGCAGGTTCCCGCCGAAGTAAACGTCACGTTCTCCGTGGATGCTGAAGACTTCCAGGCCGTGTTCGCGCAGCATCTCATCAAGGAATCCAGCGCCACAGCCGTGCATTGAGTCATAGAGCACCCGGCCATGCCAGGAGGAGAATGCGTTGGCATTCACGATGCTGCGCAAGCGCTCGAAGTAGGCTTCCTTCAGGTTGACGGTCTCACCCTTGAACACTCCTGTGAAACCCGGAGCTGTCCAGTGCGGAGCGATTTCCGCGATCAGTGCCGTGACCCTGTCCGTGGTCACGGGCATCGCAGGGCCGGCGAAATCAGGAATGAACTTCAGGCCCTGGTAACGCCAGTGGTTGTGGCTCGCGGTGAACATGGCACCACCGGCAGCCTTGTGCTGCTGCACACCGACGGCCAGGCAGGGGGTGGGGCAGTAGTCCTCGCTGAGCAGCACGGGCTGGCCCAGGGCCTGGACCGTGGATGCGAAGTGCGCGGCATACTGCTCGGCACTGAACCTTCGGTCAAATCCCACGAGCAGAGGCCGGTCGCCCAGGCCGTTCTCCTTGAGGTACGCCTGGATCGCGGTCGCCACCAGCGCAACATTGTCGAAGGTGAATCCATCGGCCATGATGCTGCGCCAGCCATCTGTCCCGAAACTGATTGCCCCTGTAGCCATGCTCTGTCTATTCTCGCAGATGCTGGGACTTACAGCCAGTCGCTGCGGCGAATTGCCTTGCGCTGCTTCTCGAACAGCTCAGTCAGTGCACTGTCAGCATGGTCCAGCATGGCATTGAGCTGGGCACGGTCATACGCCCCGTCCTCGTTGGTGGCCTGGATCTCAGCATAGCCACCGCTGCTCAGCCCCACAACGTTTGCATCCACTTCGGCGTCACGGTCCTCGACATAGTTAAGGTCACAGACGGGATTCCCGTCCACGATCCCCACGCTGACCGCAGCCACCAGGTGGCTGAGGATGTCCGGGTTGCGCTTGAAGCGGTTCTGCTCCTGGTCAATCAGGTTGGCGAGGGCCACCATGGAACCCGTGATGCTGGCTGTGCGGGTACCGCCGTCAGCCACCAGCACATCGCAGTCAACCCGGAAGGTCAGTTGACCCAGTCCCTGCAGGCGCACAGCCGTGCGCAGGCTGCGGCCGATCAGGCGCTGGATCTCCTGGGTGCGCCCGCTCAGCTGGAGGCGCTCACGGCGCTGGCGTGGCTCGCTGGAAGTCGGCAGCATCTGGTACTCCGCCGTCAGCCAGGCGCTGCCACTGCCCACCAGCCAGGGTGGTACCCGATCCTCGATGCTGGCATAGCACAGCACCTGAGTGGCACCGTAGCGGACGAGGACATCGTTGCGGCGGTATGTGTCAGGTAGAAGTTCCACATCCCGCATCTGCGCGGCATTACGGCCGTCCAGTCTGCTCATAGTGTTCCTCATAGGGGTTTACGATGTAGAGCCGGATGTATTCGCTGGCTGGGCGGCCGATGGCCATTTCCGCAAAGTGCGAGAAGGCCTCATTCGGATGCGAGGAATACAGGTGCAGTTCGCCGGGCCGTGCTCCCTGAGGAGCAGGCGGCAGGCTGGCCGCGAGGCGTTCCGCCAGACATTCGGCTGGGTCAATCAGGGTCATTTCAGGATCAAGCTCCCGCAGGTAGCGCTCGATCCAGCGATAGTGGGAGCAGGCCAGTACGATGTTGTTGAATCCATCGGCCAGGAGTGGATTCACATACTCCTGCACCGCAGTCCGCAGGTCGTACTCGCTCCAGGGGAAGGACTCAACCAGAGGTACCAGCTTGGGGGCAGCCATTGAGCGCAGTGGCAGTTGCGGGAATGCTTCGGTCAGCTTGCGCTCGTAGTACTGGCTGTTGATGGTGGCCAGCGTGGCCAGGATGGCCAGGTTCTGCGGCTGATGGTGCTGGACCTTGAGCCAGTCCACTGTGCTGGACACAAGGTCAAAGCTTGCAATGCCGTAGGTCTTGAGCTCTGAGCTGCCCATCAGGATGTTGCAGCTGTTGCAGCCCACGGCCATGATGTCCACGCCCTGGTCAATCAGGAACTGCACCATATTCCGGCACATTCCATGCAGCTGGTCAGGCTGGCGACTGCCATTGGGCGCATTGAGCGTGTCGCCGAAGTAGACGACGTTCAGGTCTGGTCGCCTGGCCAGCAGGGCTTTGAGTACAGTGAAACCGCCCACACCGCTGTCGAAGATTCCGACGGTGTTGCTCCGGGACTGTTCGTGGGACTCTTCGACGTCCTGCTGCGGCTGGTTGTTGATGAACTGGCGCATGTGAAGGATGCATTATATCCGCGAGCAGCGCCACAGCAAAATCCAGATGTTGACTAAATTTTGATAAGCAGGGTGCAAAAACCCTTTCTCTGGGGTATAAATAAACTGTAAGGGGCACCTGTGGGTTAGCGGTTCCGGAGCCTGCCATAGGTTCCCCTTACCGGATTTCTCCTCTTTCAACACTCCATCCACAAGACCAGCGTGCTTTTTTCGCGCGCCTAACCACCGAGATAGGCTTCCTTGATCCTGGGATCGGCCAGCAGCTCCGCTCCCGTCCCCTTGATGTTAAGTTCACCATGCTCAAGACAGTAGGCCCGCTGGCTCATGCGCAGGGCCTGGA
>JAHEFU010000201.1 GCA_024645305.1 Planctomycetales bacterium | reverse complement strand
CACCGAAGACGAGCGGCTTGTTGACATTGAGCTCGTGAACCAGCGGGCGGACATGGATTACAATATCAGTCCCGAGAGGTTGGTGGTGAAATCCGAGGAACTGTCTGAGCTGGACAAGCAACAACTGGCCAGTCTGATCAGGGCCTGGATTGATGTCGGGTCCATGGAACCGGGCCAGGTCAAGCGGATCCCGCAGGTTGACCTGCCATTCACGCTGCAGCATGTCACGCTGGATCGCATGGTGGTCACCGTATCGATTAACCGCAAGGACGCAGAATAATGAGCAGGTACTTCGGCACGGATGGAATCAGGGGCAGGGCTGGCTCCCTCCTGAGTCCGGAACTGGCGCTGAGAACAGGATACGGACTCGCCGTTATGTTGGCAAAACCAGCGGCTCGTTACACGCGCAGGCAGCGCCGGCAGGTCGTGATCGGACATGACACACGCTTGTCAGCCGATATGCTGCGCAATGCCCTGATGAGCGGACTGGCGCTGGGTGGTGTTGACAGCCTGGACATCGGTCTTGTGCCCACGCCCGTTGTGCCGCAGCTGGTGATTGACCAGGGAGCACTGGCCGGCGTCATGATCACCGCCTCCCACAATCCTGTCCCTGACAACGGCATCAAGATCTTCGGAGGAGACGGGCTGAAGCTGGACAGCGGGACTGAAAGGGCGATTGAAGGCTGGATAGACAAGCCCGGCCGCATCAGCGTTGATTCAGAGCAATACTTCGGGAGCATGGACCAGCAGGATGTCAGCCGCTTCTATCTTGGACTGTTGCGCAGGGCCGTGCGCCGGCCTGGCAAGGGCAAATCACTGCGCATCGTATTGGACTGTGCCCACGGCGCAACTTCACAGCTGGCCGGTGAGGCTTTCGAGCAGGCCGGACATGAATGCGTCGTCATTTGCAATGACCTGGATGGAGCCAAGGTTAACGTGAAATGCGGGGCGACTGATCTGGCCCGCCTGCGCCGCGCTGTCCGCCAGGAAGAGGCCAGCCTCGGACTGGCCTTCGACGGGGATGGCGACCGTGTGCTAGCCGTCGATGAACTGGGCCGGCCTGTCAGTGGCGACCGCATCATTGCCCTGTTTGCCACGCGGCTGCCCCGCTACCGGAAGCAGGGTGGGGTGGTCATGACACACATGACAAACATGGGTGTGGAGCAGGCCCTGGCCAGACGCGGTGTCACGATGTTCCGTACGGAAGTTGGCGACATAAACGTCATGAAGAACATGCTTAAGTACCAGATCAACCTGGGCGGTGAGCAGAGCGGTCATATCATCATGCGGGACAAGGCGCCGAGCGGGGACGGGATCCTCGTCGGCCTGCAGCTGGCGTCGCTGCTGGTTTCCAGCGGCAGTCCGCTCAGTGAGCTGGTTGCGGAGTTCGTGGAATTCCCCCAGCAGTTGACAAACCTGCAGGTCAAGGACAAGCAGGCCTGGGTGAAGGACAACCGGGTCAGGAAGGAGCTTGAGCAGGTCCGTAGCAATTTCGAGACGGTCCGCTTCTACCTGCGCCCCAGTGGTACGGAAAACGTTGTAAGGGTCCTGACGGAATCGCAGGACCGGAAACACTGCCTGGCCGGCAATGCCGCTGCCTGTGCGGTGTTCAATGACTGGTCAAAGCGCGTATCGTGAAGCAGAAATTCCGCATAGCATGCATGGACCTGTCCCCTGACGCGGAAAGGGGGCACTTCAGCATTGAACTGCCGGACGCATTTGTTGAGTGGGACAGGGTGCCCGTCCGCCAGAATCCTGATCATATCGGGCAGCTGATTCCCCAGCTGCTTGGCGAATATGATGCGGTTGCCATGCAGGGCATCAGCAGCAGCTTCCGGATCGGCAACCGGACATACCACAATGAGCATCTGCGCAGCCAGCTGAAGCTGGATGACTACGGTGATCGTTTCAGTGACGGCTCGACCCTGCTGGCAACTCTGGAGCGTTACATCGTCCAGCAGGCCGCTGAGGACCTGCCGTTCAGCTTCAAGGGAAAGTCCATTCTGTTCTTCAGCGGACTAAACCGCTATGGCAGTGCAGAAGTGCTGAACAAGTACACAAAGAAGCTCGTGTTCGGCGACATGCTCTACGGATTCCGGCTGGGGATTCCGATCACGTCCTTCCACCATCTGGAAAACAGCGCGACCCAGCTTGTCAAGGCCGTGATGCAGGCTCCGGCAAGCTGGTTCTGGCCGGCGGCACGCCGCAGCCGCAGGATGATGCCGCGCTTCCAGATGTACTTCAAGCGCTCAGACATAATCATCGGCGGATTGTCATATTTCAAGCGCTACAAGCCAGACACCCTGGCTGGCAAGACTGTTTTCACAAACCTGCGGGATGAACGTGACCTGCAGCTGTTCCGCGAACTTGACGTGGAGTACCTCGTCTCACTGTCACCGAAGATCAGCGGGGTCTATACCCCCGTCCCGGTGCTGGAGGCGGCATTCAAGCTGTGCGGGACTGAATCAGGGAACCGGGATATCGAGGACTTCTTCCTGAACATCATCCATCGCATGAAGCTCAAGCCCGACATATTCCATCTCCGTCCCCATGAGGAGAAGGAGGAGTTGACAGCCTTGCAGCTGCCAATGCTGCCCGAGAATTTCAGCCCCCGCGAGGACGTCGTCGAAGTGGCGGAGGAGCCGGGAGATGACGTGGCTCGCTTTGCGTTCGTCATTCATCCACTCACATTTTCCCAGGTGCGCCGCCTGCGAAGCGTGCGTACGATGTCACATTTCATGCCGGAGCGGCTGATAGAGGACACGCTGGCCCAACTCAAGGGTTTCCCCTGCGCAATGCTGAAGAACGTTGTCAGCAAGACCGGTGCCCGGGCCGAGGGAGTGCTGTATGCAATTCCCATGACAAGCCGGGCCATCATGCGATTTCCGGCGGAGTTCCTCTACAAGAAGCTCCTGCAGGTTGCGGACATAGCCAGCCACAAGGGCTGCCGCATAATGGGGCTCGGCGCCTATACGAGTGTCGTTGGCGATGCGGGGCGAACCGTCAGCGAACGCTCGCCGATCGGGATCACCACGGGCAACAGCTACACGGTGGCTTCGACAATCCGGACTATGGAGGTCTCCGCGGCGCGCTGCAGCATCGACGTCGGCAAGAGCAGCGCCTGCGTGATCGGGGCTACCGGCAGCATCGGTTCGATATGTGCACGGCTACTGGCGGAAAAGGTTGACACACTGTACCTTGTCAGTCCCCGGCCGGAGCGCCTGCTGGCACTGAGTTCCCTGATTGAAAACGAAACACCGCGTATCAAGGGCCGGCTCAAGATTTCGCGTAATGCGGCGGATTTCCTGAAGGTTACGGACCTGATCATCACGACCACCAGTGCGGTTGATCCCGTGGTTGACGTCACGGAACTGAAACCCGGCAGCATTGTCTGTGATGTGGCCCGTCCCCCGGACATCAGGGAGGAGGAAGCCGCCCAGCGCAATGACATTCTGGTAATCGAAAGCGGGGAGATTCGGCTGCCTGAGGGAGCTGAGCTGAAGTACGACATCGGTCTGCCGCCAAACACGATCTATGCCTGCATGGCCGAAACCCTGCTTTTGGCTCTGGAGCGGCGATTTGAGCACTACACGATCGGCCGCGAGATAGATCCGGAAAAGGTCAAGGAAATCCAGGCGATCGGTGACAAGCACGGCTTCGAGCTTGCCGAAATCCGCAGCTTCGGCAAGGTTGTGCCGGAAGAAAGGTTTGAACGGCTGCGTGAAATACACGTGAGCAGGCAGAACAGTTCAGTTGCCGGATGAGCCTCTGACTGTGCCTTGAATGCTATAATTTACACACACGGATCCACCCCCGACACCCACAACTGGAGGAAATGAAGGCATGGCGGAGAGATTAGTCTGGATCAACGGTGAGTTTGTTCCTGAAAACAATGCAACGGTCAGTGTCTTTGACCATGGACTGCTTTACGGAGATGGACTGTTTGAAGGCATCAAGGCCTGGGATGGCAAGGTTTTCAAGCTGGTTGAGCATATTGAACGCTTCTACGACAGTGCCAGGTTCCTTGGTATCAGGCTGACTCAGACCCAGGAGGAAATGCGTGATATCGTACTCCATAGTGTAGCCATGAACGAATTGCATGAGGGTGTCTGCTATATCCGCCTGGTGGCTACGCGGGGCAAGGGTGACCTGGGCATCAATCCCCGGAAGTGTCGCGAGCATCCCACCGTGTACTGCATCGCCGCTTCAATCCAGCTTCATCCGGAAGAGCTGTACCAGACCGGCTTGAAATGCATCGTATGTGCCACCCGGCGCAACAGTGTGCAGAGCCTCCCCGGCAGTGTGAAGTCCCTCAATTACCTGAACAACATACTCGGTGTCATGGAAGCCAACCGTGCCGGTGCCGATGAAGGCATCATGCTAAACCTCGAGGGTTACGTGGTGGAAGGCACGGCGGAGAACCTGTTCTTTGCAAAGCACGGAGTGATCTACACACCAGCCCTGCATACCGGTGCCCTGGCGGGCATCACCAGGGCCAGCATCATTGAAATCGCCCAGCGCAAGGGCTACACAGTGCAGGAAGGCACGTACACGGTGTTTGACCTGTATACCGCGGATGAAGTCTGGATGACCGGAACCGGCGCTGACCTGATACCCGTTGTGGATATCTCGGATCGCCTGATCGGTACCGGCAAACCGGGCCCGATCTTCGTTGACCTGCGCAGTAACTGGCTTGATTACGTGAATGAACCTGAACACCATTCACTGGTGCCATCCCGGGAGTCAGTGATCGCCAGCGGCTGATGCCGCAGTGTTTGACTGGTATAATCCGCATCCCTAACGGGCGTGTAGCTCAGCTGGCAGAGCAACTGGTTTACACCCAGTAGGTCGGGGGTTCGAGTCCCTCCGCGCCCATTGTCCACCCTCTGAAAACTGCGCATCAGCATGTTCCGACGCAGGAGACTGCCGGAAGCAACATATAATTGGCCCTGATGCCAATGCATACGAACACCACACTTTTCTGCGCCATCTGCGCGCTTTGCGTCCTGCTGGCAGCCTGCAACGGTACCGGACAGGGGAACACCAAGGGCGGTGGGGTTCACGGCGCTGCTGCAGCCCCGCCGGTGACAGCCAGCCAGGCAGATATAATCCGCGACCCGCTGCAGGATGTCAGACTCGCGGGCGTTTCTCAGAGCTCGGGCGAAGCCAATTACAGCCGGACGGGCTCAATGATCCTTGGTGGTGAGGGTAGGTCTTCCGTCACTTACGAAATCGGATTGCTGCGCGCCGGAGATGAACTGCAGCGCATGCTCCTTGATGTTAGCGGCGGACGGGCGGCAGGCCAGGAATTTGTGCTGCGGGCTGCCCTTGCCGGATCAGCCCAGTGGCAGGAATGGAACCTGGCGGC
>JAHEFU010000200.1 GCA_024645305.1 Planctomycetales bacterium | reverse complement strand
GACCTCATAGCCGAAGGCATTGTGCATCCTGTCCGTGATGTAGTTGATCCCGATCAGGGCCTGCGGAGCCCACATGTAATCCCAGCGCACATTGAGCGTGTTGCGGTTGAGCAGCGGGAACTGCCCGCCCTCGCGCATCAGGTTGGCTCCCATCTGGCGGTAATGTCCATAGAGGCTCCAGTCACCGCATTCCTTGCGCCAGGTGCCCCACATCGCACCGATCATCAGGCCATAGTCATCGGAGTCCTCAGTGATGATTGGTGAGGCCAGCTGCTGGTTGACAAGCGCAATGTTGTCAGCGGCATCGCTGTCAATTGCCCAGAGGTATTCACCGAAGATGTTCAGCGGGCGGTCCCAGACACATTCCCAGGTGTACTCGAGACCGACCTTGCCCATGCAGTACTTGCCGGCGAAGCGGTCATTGCTGGTACGCACTCCGTCGCCGTTGAAGTCCCACAAGCCACCCTGCTCCAGCTGGCCGTTGCCCCAGAACCAGTACTCCGGCAGCGCGCCGACGTTGTCATATGAATACATCCCGACCCAGGCATTGAGCCCCTCCACCAGGAAGTCGTCCTGCTTCAGCTCGGTGGCGAAGTAGTAGGTGTCGTCATCGAAGTAGCTGTCGCCGCTGTTCTCGACAAAGATACTGGCAACACTCGTGATCTGGAAGTCATCGTTGAAGTGGTAGGCCATGCCCAGTCCCTGCAGGTAGAAATTGTCCGTCATGTAGCCCTCGGTGGGGATGTATGACAGATGCGGGAAGATACCGGCATAGATGTCCAGCTTGGGCTTGCAGGCGGAGGTGGTGGTGCATTCCTCGCAACAGCCGCACTTGTCCTTGCAGGTCGTTGTGCTTTCCTCATAGTAGCCGAACCAGCCCGGACTGTACTTCACATAGGCCCGGTCCAGGTAGATGTCGTGCGTACGGACATCCTTGCTGCCCAGTGTGGCCGGCAGGGTGAAGATGTTCGTCCCGTTGTTCGTTGACAGGCGGAAACCGACCTCCACACAATCGCTGATCTGCTTGTTGTAGCCCAGCTTGAACATGATGCGCTGGCGGAAGCGCTGGCTGTCGGCTCGATCGTCAAACTGCCAGCGATAGCGGAACTGACCGCGCCAGGCCGGCCCCGGCTTGAGACCCTCAACCATGCTTTCCAGGGAACCGATGCGGTTTGTATTGTCAGCCACACTGGCTTCCAGGTCCGTCACACTGGCCTGCATGTCGTTGACTGAACTACCAAGATCATTGAGCCTGCCGGTCATGGATGCCAGCTGGTCGCTGAATTCCGTGCGCAGGCTCTCCGCCATGATCTGCACGTTTCCCGGTGAATCGGAGCCAACCGTATCCAGCAGGCGGGCGATGGCCTGGGCAAATTCATAGCGGGTCAGGGTCCGGTCGCCCTTGAAGAAGCCATCGGGATAACCCTCCAGCACACCCCTGGCAGTCAGGTAGTCAAGGGCGTTATAGGCCCAGTGGTCCGTACTGACATCATCGTAGGCATCGCCGGCAAAGGCCGTGCCTGTAACTAAAATTGCCGCGCAGAGCAGCGTTGCCATTAATACCCTCATTCCTCTTCCCTGCTTCAGTTATTCATGGAACCGGGTACAGTCCGCCGACAGTCCTGTCCTGCTGCCGCCAATGGTAATCTGCGGTCTTCCCTGCACGGTGGATGGAAATTCCCCCGTCTTCCACTGCAGGGAATTCTAGCATCGTCTTCTAAATTTGAATAATGGATTTTTTTGAGTATGTAACTTCCAACTAATCTGCAGGGCCTGTGCTCTCCATGTTTACAAATTCTGCAGTCTACCCCTGTGGAGCTCCCAATTGCTCCGGGTATTCACGCTTCATATTTTCAAGGAATCGCCGGCCAGGATTGATCGAACGCATCATTTTCTCCACAAGGGGCCGTGCCGACTCATGCCGCTCGGGTGTGGTGAGGAAATCCAGTACCAGTACCCTCTCCCCGACTGGAGCCATGTAGATGTAGTGCGATACATCCATCTCCACACCATCCATACTGTACTTTGTTGGACGGTCATACTCAAAGCCCTGGAAGATCATCCCATCCAGTTTCAATGTTTCCCGATCAGGCCTGAAATTAGCGCCAAGCTCCAGGTAATCCCTGTGAGCCCGTTTGCTGAACTCCAGCACGCTTTCATCAGGATTGCGTTTAGGCATGCTGATCTTGATGTAATCCAGTTGCTGCTCATAATTGAAGACTACCTGCGAATCAATGTCATCAAGTTCGAAGGAATCTCCCATCGGCAGGCTGGTCGTGCCCATCGGAAGCATCATCCGCATGTCGCAGCGAAACACATCGAGCGGATAACGCAGGGGCATCGTGCCGTCAGGCTGCGGAGCCATGAATTGCAGGTATGAGGTGGGTATCAGCCCCTTTGCGACTGAGATCCTTTCAAAGTCCTCACCGATGTCCGTCACGATCTGGGGAATCTCCGGCAGTGGAGTTCCGCAGGGTGTCGGTGAGCGGTCCTGTCCAGCATAGTTGAATGCAAGCCAGGCCAGCGCCAGGGTCAGGATCACCTGAGCCGCAACGGCGGTCATGCTGGAAGGCCTGTTTTTCCCGGGAGACATGGACTGATTATACTAGCCCGGCCAGTTCAGTCCCTGTCAGGCCATTCCGGGGCTTGCTGCTCAACAAGCGTCTTGTTGTCATCCGCCAGCCGCCTGCGGCCGCCAATCATCTTGAGCATCTTCGTGTCGATCGAGCGGCTGCGCTTGATAGCAATCACTCTGTCACGATAGGCTCCCGGATGGCTTGGATCTAGCTCCAGGGCCATGCTGCAGTAGGCTGCGGCCTGCTCATAGTTGCGGGCCTTGATCAGCTCATGCCCAAGGCAGGCATACAGTTCGGCATCACGAGCCCCAGCGTCAACAGCGCGGCGCAGTAATGGCAATATCTCGCGCTGTTTGCGCTGCTGTTCGTAGATCTTCGACTTCTCGAGGTAGCTGCTGGCCAGCTTGCTGTTCAGTTCGATCGCCCGTTCAAAGCAGCTCAGGGCATAGCTCGCCAGACCCTTGCGCACGTAGGCCACGCCCAGCTGGTGGTGGATGATGGCGAAATTGGGGTTGATCTCCAGGGCCTGCTGGAATTGCTCGATGGCCTCATCCAGCTTCCCGTCATTGAGGAAACTGGCTCCCTGGGCCAGGAAGTTACGGGCCAGCTGCCCCTTCTTGGAGTGGCTGATGCTTTCGTCGGCGAAAACATTAACGTTGCCGATGCTCAGGAGAACAACACTGATAGTCCCCTCCAGCCGGCGGCGGATGGCATCACCGCGGATCAGGTCAACGGTCTGGGCAGGATCACTTGAACTGGTTGCCAGTTCCTTGATTTCGCTGATGGAAAGGGACTTGCGGAGGCTGGGGCTGAGCAGGATCAGCTGGTCGCCATCCTGCAGGCGCCGCTTCAGCAACTGGAGCTGGGCGCGTTCGCCGAATCCCAGGCGCTCGAACACCTCATCCGACAGTGCTTTGGTCTCGTCACCGATCACGGCTTCGTCCGTGATAGTCCATTTGTCCTCGTTCATGTCCACGAGTTCACCCTGGCTGAGGATCATGATCTGTGCATCTCCGCAATGCTGCAGGTACAGCGTGTTTTCCTGTACCACTGCCACAGCTGCGCTGATGCCCATCTTGCGTGTCTTGGACTGCGCGAAGGCATCGCGGTAGACCTTCTGGTTGAGCTGCTCCATCACTCCGGTGATGAATTCCTCGGGACTGTTCTTCTGCATCAACGCGAAATCGCGGGAGATGCTGCCTGGATGGAACATCAGTTCCCGCAGGTAGCCAAGGGACCGCGTGGCTGACTTAGCGGCGTCTCCAAGTTCAGGCCCCTCACCAACAAGCAGGGCCACTGCACCACGGGCACGGTTGTTGACGGCCGGGAGACGGATGGCCAGGGTCTCCTCGCTTTTCTCTCTGGCGTTCTTGCCGATCATCGACAGTTCGGCGAAATCGAAGAACAGGTTCGGGACCTCGACCTGCTCCTTCTTGTCATAGCCCAGCAGGCGACTGAGGTCGTCACGCAGTTCCGCAACGGTCTGGTAACGTGCCAGCGGCTGCTTCTCCAGCATCCTGAGCAGGATGTCCTTTACTTCAGAGCTCATCAGTGCCGGTTCGACGCGGGTGGCCGCGGGCACGCTGAGATGGTCGTGGCGGATTTCGTCCTCGATCTTGAAACTGAAGGGCGCGTGCCCGACGAGCATCTCGAAGAACAGCACACCCATCTGGTAGATGTCGGTGCGCAGGTCACAGTCAACATCACGTATGAACTCAGGCGTCAGGTATTCCGCCCCGATGAAGTTCAGGTTGCCATTGCGCATGAGGAAGTCACCAACCAAGGTGTCCCCTAGCTTCACCGTTCTCAGGTCAGAAGTCAGGAACACATTGCTGGGCTTGATGGCACCGTGGTACGGGACCTTGCCGTACTCCAGGGCATCCAGCGACTTGCAGAGCTGGAAGATGATCCGTCCGGCATCACTGATCGGCAACGTTCCTCGCTTGATCAGCAGCTCCTCCAGGCTCAGCAGGCCCGCTTCCATGGCAATGTAGCCATTCTCGAAGTGCACGCCGACGTCGATGACGTTGAGCAGGTTCTCGTGCCGCACGCTCATCAGGGTCCTGAAGCGTGTATGGAACACCTCGGCGTATTCCTTGTGCTTGCGCAGGTCAATCAGCTTGATGACGCAGTGCTCCTTGTCTATTGCACTCTTGCTGTCATCCAGGCTGGACTTCTTTTCCTCTTCGATGCCCAGTTCGTCCTTGCGTGTATCTATGGCGCGGAAGATCGAGGAGATGCGTCCCTTGGCGATTTCCTCCTTGAGCTTGAACCGACCGTTGATCAGCGTGTCCAGCACGAATGTGCGGAAGGCCAATCCGCTCTCCTGCTCACCTACGAGCTGGACTACATCATCGAGGGCCTTCTGGAAACTCGTGTAGCGCTCCTCCACTTCAGGAGTGAGCATTTTGTGAAGAAGCTCGCGGATCGGCTGCGGCAGGTGGTCCTGCTCATCAAGGCGCAAGCGTAGTTCCTCCGGCACATTCCGGTCTCCAGGTGGCAAAACGTCCCAGGAGCGTTTGGCCGTGGCCAGCTCAAGTATGATCAGGCCTAGAGCATACATATCTATCTGTGCCGCGTCCAGGCCCTTGTCCATCAACTCATAGGGAGGGAAATATGCCAGCAGATGGCTGCCCTCATCCGTCTTGGCAACATCACCGGCCATCTGCTGCAGCGGATAGCCAAAGAACCCCAGCCGGACATCATTCTCCTCGAGGGAGATACGGATGTTGTCAGGATGGATCATCTGGTGGCACAGCACCTCATTACTCTCGGCGAACACCAGGGCCTTCAGCAG
>JAHEFU010000023.1 GCA_024645305.1 Planctomycetales bacterium | reverse complement strand
AGTCCAGCAGCATATCGAGGAATGTCTTGCAGGAAAGGAATGGCGGGCGTCAAGACACGGCTCCGTGAACCAGTACTTCAGCAATGACAACTGCTGGAGGATCATCCTTGTGGAGAATGAACCGGGAATCCTGCTGCTGGAGCGCAGGGGCTGTTTTGGTCCGGGGTATTTCCGGGCCTATGGCTGGCAACTATCCATCAATGAATTCAGCATTCCCATCGATTACGGATTGGTACAGAAGGCGGTACCACTTGACGAAGAGGAGCGCAGCAAGGGAATCGGCAGGTAAATCGAATACAACGCACAGACACAGAGCTCACAGAGAATTTCTGATCTCAGCGACTCTGCGTCCCTGCGCCTCTGCGTTGTCAATTTCCGTATGGCGGCATTCAAGCCGCCGCTACTAACAACTATTAACTAGCAACTTCTTCTACTGATTCATGGCTGCGGGGCGCAGCCGCTACATTCCTTGCGCTGTCTGCTACCCCCTACAACCTAACTCCTAAATCCTTCCCCTGCACCAGGCCTCCGCTACATCTGCCCCCGGGGCTGCTGGGGCATGCCGAGCAGGTGGCGCAGGGCGGAGTAGGCCACGCGGCCGAGGTCGGACTTGTGGCGGTTGCCAAGCGCGATCAGGTGGATGCCCTGCTGCGGCAGCCAGAGCAATTCGGCACGGTAGCCGATGATCCCGCCGTGGTGCCCGATGAACTCCAGGCCGTCCTGCTTCACGTAGCGCACGAGGCCCAGCCCGAAGGCCAGCTCCGCGATGTTGTAGAGGGCCACATCCGGGCCGCGGGCAATCTCGACATCCTCCCAGTCCTGCATCGCCGCCGTGTACTGCGGCCCCAGCAGGCGGCCGCTGAACAGCGCGCGGGAGAAGGCCAGCAGGTCGGCTGCCGTTGACACGATTGCTCCGGCCCCGCGCCACAGCGTCGGGGCGTGCAGCTCGGGAATCGCCCGGTAGCCCTCGCGTTCCCACATGTGGGGCACGACGAGCGGACCGGGGGGGGCCTCAGTTGCCATGTAGAACGTGTCGGCCATCCCGAGCGGGCCACTGATGCTTTCGTGCAGGAGCGTTGCCAGATCCCGGCCGTGGATGCGTTCGAGGAGCATGCCCAGCAGCAGGTAGTTGGTGTTGCAGTAGTTCCAGCCCTGGCCCGGCTGATACAGCGGATCCTGCTTTTCGAGCAGAGCGAGGATCTCAGGCTCTTCCCAGTGGCATGTGAGCAGCTTCTCATCCACGATGCGCGGCAGGGCCTCCAGCAGCAGCGAGTAGTTGGGCAGGCCGCTTCTGTGATTGAGCAGGCAGCGGATGGGGACTTCGGCGGCGATCTGCAGCAGGCTCTCCAGCTCCGGCAGGTGCAGGCCGGCCGGCTCGTCTATGTCCAGCAGCCCGGCCTGCCAGGCATGCAGCACGAGTGTGGCCACGCAGGGCTTGGTCACGCTGCCGACGGGATACAGCTCATCAAGTGTCGCTGCCCGGCCACTGGCCGGATCACTCTCGCCGGAGGTGATGCCAATTGGCTCGCCCCGGCCGTCGTCAATCAGCAGCACGCAGCCGGGGATGCGCGCTTCCTCGCGCAACTCATCAACGAGCTGCTGCAGTGCTGCATCGGGCTGTCTGTGGGCAATCTCCACGGGGGAGATTATAGAGGCGGTCAGCTGCCGGGCGGGCGCACGGCGGAAGACCCTGGCGCTGCAGCCGGAAGATCCACATCCAGCTCGACCAGCGGACGCCTGTCGTCAGGGATGTAGCCACTGCCCCAGCCGCTGGGCAGCTCGAACCGGCTCTGTGCCAGCGGGACGGCCACGCTCTGTCCGGCATCACCGAAGAGTGCCAGGGAGAAGTCGTAGAAGCCATGCTCCAGTTCGCCTGTGACGAGGAAGTACTCCAGCGGGTCGTCGCCATCCACACCCGTGGCGAAGAACTCCGGCAGCAGCCAGTACCGCAGCTCCCAGATGTCACCGCTGCGTCCCTTGTAGTCCCTGATGTGCAGGGCCAGGTCACCGTCCCAGGCAGTGCTGCCGGTCAGGCGCAGGCGGATGCGGAAGGCGTTGGCATCTTCCTTCCACTGCGTGTCTCCCTGGTAGACGCCGACGGGCACCCTGAGCGATTCCAGGCTGGCCCCATCATCCAGCTCGACCGCCAGTTCGGGGATCCTGTCCGAGCCATACGGATTGCCGTAACCGGGTGCCAGGATCCAACGGCCCGCCGGCAGGCCGCGGATTTCAAAATCGGCGCGTCCATCGGCAGCAATGCCGGCCGGGATGCCGTAGGAAGCACCGTTTGCGAGTGCCG
The DNA here is from genome assembly GCA_024645305.1 of Planctomycetales bacterium. Lineage (GTDB taxonomy): Bacteria > 4484-113 > 4484-113 > 4484-113 > JAFGCY01 > JAHEFU01. The sequence goes on along the minus strand of JAHEFU010000023.1, from coordinate 17,101 downwards.
AACCGGCCAGGCCGCTGGAACCCCAGATGCCCAGGGAGGTATTGTCCTTGACAACAGGCGAACCGTTCAGGTACATGCGGCCGCGCAGTACGCCGTTGCCGGGCGAGATTCCCATGTCGTATTCCAGCTGGCCGGCGTCGACAGTCGCAGCTGCCGCCAGTGTGAAGCTGCTGCCCGTGGCCAGCTCATTCAGCCACGGGATATCGCCGCCGGAATAGTGTCCCAGCGCCAGATGGTAGGAACCCAGGGGCAGGTCCCTGAAGCTGACATCCTTCCACCAGCGACCAGCGACGGGATCAGCGCCACTCCAGTTGTCCACGCTCTGCCAGTCTTCATAGAAGTGACCGTCCCCCTTGATGACAAGCAGGTTCCAGAACTGGAGATCCGCGGGCCGGGCAGCCTGCGGCTGGCCTGCCGGGGCCAGGCTGGCCGGCGGGGCCTGCAGGACGTAGCGAGCGCTGATGCTGCCGGGGCCCTGGGCCTGCTCGCGGACCGGTGCGTACCCGAAGTTCGGTGGCTCGCAGGCTGCCAGCAGCAGTGCGGTTACCAGCGCAAGCAATGCAGACCTGTTCATATGGTCTCCCTGTATGATACAACGGACAACACATTCTAATGGCGCTGCCGGCTGGCAGGGGTGCCGGTGCCGGTTAATCTCGGGGATACCGCCGTCGGAATGGCAAAAGGCGGCCCCGTGAAGGGCCGCCCTGCTGTTGCACATCCACACCACTCCGTCGGAAAGGAGCGCCTTATCGGTTTTCAGTTGACGATTTCCACGTCGACCGCGTCCCAGCCACCGAGGCCATCAGCCTCGCCGGCCACGTCCACCAGCATGCCGATGCTGAAGTCATCGATCGTCAGCGGGTTCTTGTCGCCATCCAGCCAGATCGTGTCAACGGTGACGTTGAAGCTCTGGCCGGCCACGGTGATCAGGCCCGCATCGAGGAATTCGATCTCGCCGATCACGTCAATCTCGTGCAGGCCGCCGCCGATGTCCTCCATGCTGACCACGCGGGCGTGCCAGCCGCCGAGGCCGTCGGCATCCGCCGTCAGCTCGACCTCCATGCCCACGCTGAAGTCGGTCGGCAGGGCCGGATCCTTGTTGTCATCCAGCCATTCGGTCAGCTCATCGAAGCTGGCGGTGTAGCCGTCCACGGTGATGCTCGTTTCCGTGATCTCATCGATCACGCCAAGGACGCTGAGCTCATCGTTGACACCCTCGTTGCCATCCTCCATCTTCACCTTGCGGGCCAGCCAGCCGCCGCTGCCGTCGGCATCCAGGGTCATCTCAACATTCATGCCGACCAGGAAGTCCGCGGGCAGGGCCGGCAGGTTGTTGCCATCCAGCCACTCAGTTGTCTCATCATGCGCCGCGCCCGTGCCGTCCACGGTGATCGTCGTTTCGGTGATCTCCTCGATCAGGCCGAGGACCTTGATCTCGTCAACCACGCCGTCCTCCAGCTCCACCGTGCGGGCGATCCACTGCTCCGTGCCGAACTGCTCGGCGTTGACCTCGACGGTCTGGCCGGCACTGAAGTCCGCCCGGCTGAGGATCTCGTCATTGTCACCCAGCCAGATGGTGGACTCGTCAGTCACGAAATCCACACCGGCCACGGTCAGGCTGCCTTCCACGATCAGTTCGATCGTGCCCCGGACCTCGAACTCATTCTCGAAGTCCTCGCCCACCGGGGCGGTGGTGCCGGCCCAGCCGCTTTCCTCCAGGCTGAAGCTGCCGGGACCGGTGCCGTTGATGGCCCGGATGCGGTACTTGTATTCCACACTGAGCAGGACGTCCATGTCCTCATAGCTGTAGTTCGTCTTGCCGGCCTCCACCGGGATGGTGGCGATCAGCAGGGATGCCTCATCCTCGCCGTCGAGGTCCAGCTCCCGCCACAGTTCGGTGCTCAGCGCGCCGTCGACACTTTCCCACTGCACGACGATCTTGTCCGGCAGGCCCTCGCTCACGCTCAGGCGACGGCCCTTGCCGGGACGCAGTTCCTCGCCGGCCTCCAGCGGACGGCTGTCCACACTGAGCTGGATGATGTCCAGCTGGGCGGCGTTGTCAACCACTACCACGACGAACAGGTTGCCGGCCTTGCTTGTCAGCCGGCTCTGTTCCGCCGTCAGGTCATAGTCGAACACGCCTCCGCTGCTGCTCAGCAGGAAGTCCCAGACGCCGTCACTGTAGTTGCTCAGGCCGACGGAGAATTCCTCACCGCCATTGATCAGGGCCTGGATGGAGAGGTTCTCCACCTTGCGGTCACTGAGCCCGCCGATCTGGTAGAGCGCCCAGGCATTCTCGTCCGCCGTGCTGCTGAGCACCATCTTGCCCTGGCCGGGCAGGCCGTTTAAGAAGTCAATCGCCGTGTCGCCGGCAAATGTCTCGACCGCGCTGGCGCTGCGGCCCGAGGGACTGTCATCCTGGGGCAGGCCCGGCAGGCCCCGGCTGTCGTCCGCGGACTGGTTCTGCGCGCCGTCATTGCTGTTCAGATCTATGAGGGCCATACCGTTCCCGGCCCCGCAGGAAGCGAGGCTGAGCATGGCCAGGGCCACCACCATCGCAAGGATTCCGTTCCATTTCCTGTTCTTATGCATTGCTGCACCTCCGTTGATGCTCAGAGGATATCCCCAAAAAGTGTCCCGCAAAAGAGACACCATTTCGCAGTATCTACAGGGACACTTCAGGCTGCAATCAAGCCAGAGGCCAGATCAGGCCGGTATTGGAAAGAAGCATTAAGTTGCCGATCAGTGCTCGCTGCGTACGGCGTACCAGAGTCTGTGCTGCTGCAGATTGTCATCAAATGCGGAATAAACGATGCAGGGCTGGCCCTCTGTGTTTTCCAGCAGCGCCACTGCAAAGATGGCACTGTGCTGACTGCCATCATCAACCTCCTGATGTTCCCAGTCGTAGTAGGGATTCTGGGGATGGGCCTCAGGATCGGTGAATGAATAAATCAGCTTGGAGGAATTTCGGTAAGCCACCGCGGGTAGGCTGTTGATTTCCGTGCCTGACGGAAAGGCACTTGCCAGGCTGTATGACTCCCGGGCCAGCCGGCGGTATTCCCAGCCTTCTTCCGTCGGGAAGGTGTCAGCCAGCACCAGGAACAACTTGTCATTCCCGGAGGCGCTTTCATCATGCATGTGGAAATGCACAGGGTTGCCATCGTGGAGGAAGGTGCTGTGCTCAACCCAGTCTCCATCCTGCCATCGGGAAATGACGTCCGGTTTGCTCCAGTCCGCCAGTTTGCCCCCGCCGTCAGCGGTGCTGGATACCGCCAGAACCTGGCCGGGGTTACGCAGGTAACTCACGAAAGGCTTGCCGCGGATGTTTACCAGTCTAGGTGAGTCGAAGTGCTCATTGACGGTGTCGTTTTCTTCAATGACAATCCTGTCATCCCAGTCCGCTGCACCTAGGCCGTCTGAGGTCTTTGACCTGACGTATTCGAGATGATCTGCACTTGAGACAAAGGCTATCGCCGGCCTGCCCTGCACCTCTGCCAGGGAAACCTCGGGCTGGTAGGCTGTCCCGCTGTCAATGCTGGAAGGACTGAGCTGCCAGTCAGCGGCGGCTCCTGCCGCGGTGGTGCTGGCTGCGAAGTGCAGACTCCAGGAGCCGTCCTGCGTGATGAACGCCAGCGCCGGCTTGCCGTTGACTTCCGCCAGGGACAGGGCCGGCATTTCCTGCACGCCGCCGAAGAGTGCCGCAGCGCTGGCGGGCCAGTCTGCCAGGGTGGGAGCCAGCGGATCATCCGCGTGCAGGAAGGAAATCACGCCATCCGGACTGAGGAATGCCACGGCGGGCCTGTTGTCAATCATGGCGGCACTGAGCAGGGACAGGCTGCTGCCCTCCAGGGTCTGCTGCAGGTCCAGCACCTCCCAGCCGTCATCGGTTGTCAGGACCAGCTTCTGCACGGTGGCGCTGCTGCCACCCTCCGTGAGTACGGCACAGGAGAAGCCCCGCCCGGCTGACTTGTAGCGGCTGTCCAGCTCGATGGCGATGCCGCTCGAGTAGGGGCCGTGGAATTCCCAGCGTCCTGTTTCATAATTTGAGAGTGCAACCCAGGCCGAGTCTTCGCCTGCCAGATTCATCACCACACTTATCTGTGTGGGGTAGTTGTATCCCGCATCAAAGCTCCAGATACCCCAGCTGGTGAAGTTGGATCCGCTGGGCAGCAGCAGCTTGTCTGCATCGGGGATCGCAGTCAGCGACTGGGTGGCGGCCTCGACCCCGTTCTGCTCCAGGGCAAATGTACTGCTGGACTGCCTGACCGCCGGACTGTCCGGCAGGTCAGCCAGGGTCGGCAGACCGCTGGCAGACTGTAGCTGACCGGCAGGCAGGACTGCATCTGAACTGTTCCTTGACGCAGCGCAACCGGTGAACAACAGGACCAGTAGAATGCTAAGCAGTACTCGAACGGGCATTTGTCTCTCCAACAGGGCCAAACCTCTATTTATACCCGCCGGGCTGGAAGCGGCACAATACAATTCTGGGGAGATTCACCCATACAGTTGGAGAGAAGGCATCAGAATCCCGGCACCAGGCAGACCGGTCATCGGCGGCTCCGGCCTGCGGCACCGCTGTACGAACCGGTGTAATCCTGTACCGCGCTGGCCTGGCAGGGATTGCGGGCATTTCCTTGCGTGCCGGAACAGCCGCGCCATGTGCAGGCTGCTACATGCGGGCTGTAGGCCGCGCTCCCCTATCCCTCGTCCCGCAAAGCACTTCAATTTGCAGCTTCCACGCGATCCCGCCTCCGGCGGGACTTTGCCAGCCGCAGCGTCAGATCGGATTCTGCTTCCCGCTCAAGCAAGTCACGCCGAAAGCGTGACGGCTCTGCAAGGAGCTCAGAGCAAAGCTTCTCGCTGATTGCAGGTTACAGGTGCAACTTCCAAGGCTGCATTGCCGCTTCAGCCCGACCCAATCCGGCTTGGCCGGATTGCAGTGCCAGACCCGTGAACCCTTGGGTGAACGGGAGACTAAAGAATATATTGCGCGACGTCCTTTTCCTTCAGCAGGCTGCCGAGCTTCTCCTCAATGAAGGATTTGTCAATCCGGATCTTCCTGTCGCCTTCAGCATAGGGGGCTTCGAAGGCGATGTCCTCCAGCAGCTTCTCCATCACCGTGTGCAGGCGCCGTGCCCCGATGTTCTGGCTCTCGGCATTGGCCCTGCTGGCAATCGCCGCCATGCGCGAGATCGCCCCGCCGGTGAAAGTCAGTTCCACGCCGTCCGTTGCCAGCAGCTGGCTGTACTGGCGGATCAGGCTGTTCTTCGGCTCGCGCAGGATCCGCCCGAAGTCCTCCTCCGTGAGCGCCGTCAGTTCCACGCGCAGCGGGAAGCGGCCCTGGAACTCCGGTATCAGGTCGCTGACGCGGCTGACGTGGAAGGCCCCGGCGGCGATGAACAGGATGTGCTGCGTGCGCACCGGACCGTACTTGGTGATCACGGTCGTGCCCTCCACCAGCGGCAGGATGTCGCGCTGCACGCCCTCGCGGCTGACATCCGGCCCGCCACTGCCTCCGCCCTCGCGGTGGGCGATCTTGTCAATCTCGTCAATGAACACGATGCCGGCCAGCTCCACGCGCTCGATGGCCTCGCGCACGATGGCGTCATTGTCAATCAGTTTGTCCGCCTCCTCCTGCATCAGGATGCGGCGGGCCTCGCCGACGGTCGTGCGCTTCTTCTTCTTGCCCTTGTCCGTCAGGTTGCCGAACAGGTTCTGCAGGTCCATCCCCATCTCCTCCATCCCCTGGGCGCTGAAGACCTGCATCATGTTGTTGCCGCTTTCGCGGGCCTCGATGGTCAGCTTCTCGTCGTCAATCTCCCCGTTGCGGATGCGCTTGCGCAGCTTCTCGCGCAGGCGCTTGAGCTGCTCCAGCTCATCCTCCTGCTGCAGGCGCAGGCGGGCGGCCTGCTCCGGGTCATCGGACCGGGGCAGCTTGCCACGGCCCGGCAGGGGCTGCATGTAGTCCAGGATGCGCTCCACCACGCGGCCGGTGATGGTGTCGCTGATTTCCTCGATGCGCTCCTGGCGCAGCATGCGCACACTGTTCTCCGTCAGTTCGCGGATGATGCTGTCCACGTCGCGGCCGACGTAGCCGACTTCCGTGAACTTGGTGGCTTCGACCTTGACGAAGGGTGCCTTGAGGAGAATCGCCATGCGCCGGGCGATCTCCGTCTTGCCGACGCCGGTCGGCCCCATCAGGATCAGGTTCTTCGGGATGATTTCATCGCGCAGATCCTCGTCCACCTGCAGCCGGCGCAGGCGGTTGCGGATGGCCACGGCCACGGCCTTCTTGGCCTCATCCTGACCCACGATGTAGTCACTCAGCCGTTCCACGATCTCGCGCGGGGTGAGTTCCTCGAAGCGCCGGTCCGCCCCCGGTCTGTTGTTCTGACTTGCCATAGGACTCTAGTTTATCCCCCAGGGCAGGCCTTTGTTTCAGCGGGGCAGCGCGGTTCAGACGCCGGGTCCGCCGATCGGGCCCTCCGGCGGGTCGCCGAAGCCGTCCCAGAACTGTTCCGGATCCATGTAGAAATCAATGTCCGCCAGCAGCACCAGGCGATACTCGACATCATCAAAGCCATACAGCGATATTGTGTAGAAGTGATCCGGCCAGAACGCCACGTAAAGGAAACCGGTACCCACTTCGCCGAGCAGGATGTCCTGGGTCTCGCCGGTGTTCAGGTCACGGATGCCGATGTGGTATTCCGCGTAGCTGTTATCGAGTGCAGTACCGCCCTTGCCGGCATTGATCGCCACCACCTCACTGTTGGGTGACAGGTTCGCCTGGACCCAGTACTCGTTGAAATTCTGGTCCAGGGCGTGGATGAATTCCGCCCAGTTCTTGGCTGGCTCACTGCCCGAGACATCCTCCAGACGCAGCAATTCTATATGCACGTATGTGCCGGGCTGCAGGGTGTAGAAGTTCGGGAAGCCGCCGAACACGGCGTTTTCGCTGAAGACAACCGTACGGTCCGTGCGCTCCACGCCGTCGCTCCAGGACTGCTGGCTCTCTTCCGCCATCACAAGGGTCGTATTCGCGAAGTCGACGCTCTCCAGCGGGCCGTCGAACACGCCATGCACGAGGATGTTGCCCGTGGGAGTGACGTTGCTGCCTCCGTGGAGCTCGCTGGCGTAGTTGTCACTGATGCAGTCCAGGTCGCTGTCCGGGAACTTCAGTTCGTCCAGGAAGGATCCGTCGGCATCGCTGTCGCGCTGCACCAGTGCACCGGCATAGTCCAGCAGTGCACTGTACTCCAGGATTCCGTTGCCATAATCAATGGCTGCATCCAGCTGCGCATAGTAGCTGCCGTCGCCCTGCGGCAGGTAGTGGATGTCCACGCTCATATATGTGGTGCCATGCAGCTCCGGCAGGTGGAAGGGCACGGCGGTTGTCACGAGCGCAGATGTTGACTTGTCGCCAGGATCCGTGAGCGGTGTGCCAGTCACCGGACTGAAGGCCGGTGAGTAGTAGATGTCCAGCAGCAGGTCGCTGCCGCGGGGAATGCTCTTGAAAGTTGAGGATTCCGAATCTTCCTTCTCCGGCGTGGCAATGATTTCACGGTAGCCGGCGATGTCCTCTATGGGCTTGATCACTCGCGTACCGGCCTTCAGGCCATCACCGTTGTCAATCAGCTCAATGCCGTCAATGCGGATGCTGACCTCGAGGTCGGGATTGCCGCCCGCGGTACCGCTGCGATGCCGCTGCAGCAATGCACGCAGTTCCAGGTTCTCAGCGCTTTCCAGCTCCGGCAGGGGCAGGAAGTGCCGGCGGGGCAGGCCCGGTCCCTGGGTGTCGCCATGCAGGGGGTTGAGCACGGTCTCATCCAGCCCGTTGTAGGGGCTGCCATCCAGGTACAGGCGGAACCCCAGCAGTTCATCATTGAAGTGCTGGCCGATGGCACTCAGGTCGCTGGCGTTGAGCACCCCGTCACCGTTGCCATCCACCCAGCACAGCGGATCGTCCTGGGACCAGGCCTGCCCGCTGCCGTTGTCACTGCCGAAATGCTGGCCAAGCGGAGTGATGTCATGGATGCCCACGATCCCGCTCAGGTCATAGTCGCCCGGCGTCCAGGCCGGCCAGCTCAGCAACAGCATGCGGCCCAGCGGATCATACTGCGAGACCAGTCCGTTGACAACTTCTTCACGGATTTCAGCCTCGGTGACGCTGGCCAGGCGGATGTTCAGGTCGGGCGCACAGACAAAGTCCATGCGGAACACCGCGCCGGCGGATCCCTCAAGGGCCAGCACGCCGGTCTGCAGCTCGCCGCCCTCGAAGTGGCTGATCGTCAGCAGGCCTGAGCTGACGGGCTGGTCCGCGTCGTCGAGCCAGCGGATGTCCTGTGGTGCCATGCCTGCGGGGAACTGCAGGCTGAAGAAGGCCCCGCTTTCCCCCAGATCCGGCAGCTTGACCACCGTCCGGCCATTCTGCTCGGAAAGTACGAGGGCCGCCGCACTTGTTCCGTTGAGTGGCCTGAGCTCAATGCCGCTCTGGCTGACCTGTGCTCCATCATTGCCGGAGCATCCTGCCAGCAGGCCCAATATCCCCATTGCCATCACTTTCCAGAGGTACTTCATTTCAGCAGGTCCTCATACTTCATTTCCGGGCCTCCCATCAGGTCCGGGTTGTCCATGCAGTCCCCAATTACGCTGCACAGTGTCATTACACCGGACTCGATGTCTTCCGGTTTGTTGCGCGAAAAGCTCAAACGCAGGAAATGGTCATCCCTGCGGTCCGGCATCACAAAGGGAGCGGGAGCGAAGTCCACGCCAGCCTGCCGGCTGAGTTCAAGCAGCTTCATGGATTTCATCTGCCGAGGCAGTTCCAGCCAGATGGTGAATCCGCCCTGCGGCACACAGTACCTGCAGCCAGACGGCAGGCAGCGTGCCAGGGTTTCAACCATGCAATTCCGCCGCTTCAGGTACTCCCGCTGTGATTTGCGCAGGTGCTTGTCGAAATGTCCCTTGATGATGAAGTCGTGCAGCAGCACCTGCAGGAAGAAGCTGTCACCGCGGTCGGCTCCCAGCTTGGCATCCAGCAGCGGCTCGCTGATGGCGGCCGGGCAGGTCACCCAGCCGATGCGCAGCCCGGGCATGAAGCACTTGCTGTAGCTTCCGGTGTGGATCACATAGCCACCATCGTCCATGGCCTTCAGGGGCGGGTTTTCCTCGCCCTCGAAGCGCAGCTTGCGCCCCCAGTCATCCTCGACGATGGGCACACGGTACTGCATGGCAAGGCGCAGCAGGTGCTCCCGCCGCTCACGGCTCATGCAGATTGCGGTCGGGTTATGGAAGTCCGGGGTGCAGATCACGGCACAGACCTCGCCCCGGGCCATCGCTGTGGCCAGGAACTCCGTGTCCAGGCCTTCGTTGTCAACGGGCACCGGCAGGAAGTCGATCTGCTTGGCGATCAGCAGGTTGAGCAGGTTGGAATAGCTGGGACTCTCGATTGCAACCTTCTGCCCCGGGCGCACGATGAAGTCCAGGATCAGGGACAGGGCGCGCTGGAATCCGGCTGTGATGATTATGTCGTTTTGGCCTTCGGCCATCGGAACGCCGGCCAGGGCCATCTCCTTCTCCAGGTGCTCCACCAGCGGCTGGTAGCCCTGCGGATGCGAGATGTCGAAGAAGAAGCTCTGCGGGTTCCACAGCATGTTGGTGGCCACCTGCTTGATGCGCTCGAAGGGGAACAGCTCAGGATCCGGGTAGTTGTGGGTAAAGCGGATCATCTCGCTGGAGCGTGCCCCGGGCAGCATGCCGAAGAACTCGTTGCGGAAAAAGTAGGGTTCCCAGCGCATCGGCGGGAAATCCGCCAGGTCACCGCTCATCTCATTGCGGCGGCCCAGGTTGCGGCCAATCGCCACGTCGGGTCTGGCGCAGACAAAGGTGCCACTCCCGGGCCTGGTTTCTATGATGTGCCGGGCGGCCAGTTCTTCGTAGGCCACGCTCACTGTGTTCTTGGACAGTCCCAGTGAGGCGGCCAGCTGGCGCACCGAGGGAATGCGCGTTCCGGCAGTGAGCAGGCCGTCAGCCACCAGTTCCTCGATCTGGCGGCGGATCTGCTCGTATATTGGCTCGTTGCCTTGTTTATCTATGGTCAGGTTCATATCAACCGCTGGCTAAAGTCTACCAGTACTGTCCCAAATGAACTGGGACAGTTGTTGTGAAATTCGACTGGGACGCTTCAATGCACAGCAACTATCCGTTACTTGATTCCCTTGTATTTATTGAAAGTGTTTCCAAGGACTGGATAAACAGCTGGGCTTTACTGGCATTTGAAACTGTCCCAGCAGTATTGGGTCGCTTCCGACCCTTTCTTTCCGGATGAGGATGCATAGAATCTGAGTATCCAATCAGGAGGTGGACTTATGAAGAGTCACCAAGGGGAGAAGGGACTGCTTAACCGGCTGTCCGTCCTGGTCTTCCCGCTAGTGCTGGTATTACTGCTGGCAGCATGCGGAGGAGGGGGCGGCCTGGCTGCTGATGCAGGAACTTCACTCAATGACGTAAACAACACGGCGATGCCAGCGGGTTCCACGGGCGGCGAACTGCTGCCACTGGGCAGCCCGCTGCCGGCACTGCCGGATGAAAGCGGACCTGCACCCGATGCGGCATCCCGCAGCACCAGCGCCGTACTGGAGTATTTCGGTTCGGACTTCCTGGTTGCCGCAGGTGGCACGGTGGAAGGCACGAGCCTGCTGCTGCAAAGCAGCCCCAGCGAACCCGCCTGGGCGGTCTACAGGGCTGGCGGCCTGCAGGGCCAGACAGCCCACACCTTTGCGCTGGAGACCCGCCCGCAGGGCCTGGACGTGACGTACTACGTGGCCCTGGGCAGCTTCACCGACAACCGCTGGCACTGGCTGGTGGAGAGCGAGCTGCCCGAGGTCAACATTGACCTCAGCGACCAGCAGGAATGGATCAGTGCGCTTGGCAACCTCTACTGGGCCGTGCTGATCGACGGTGGCAATGACATCTATGTTGACAAGGCTTCCATCATCACCGGCAATGGCGGCGGTGGAGGCGGAGGAGATTGCCTGGCCGATGGTCCGATTCAATTCATTGACGACCTGGCGCTCGGAGTGCAGAACCACTACTTCATCCACAACCTCGATACCATGTGGCTGAATGAGGATGGCCGGCCTGTTGACAGACGGCTCTTCCAGCCCGGGATGTTCGTGCACGTTGAGGGCTATGAGTCCGACACTCCGGTGATGGGCGGTGGCTGCATTGCCACTTCGGTCATGATGCTTGGCGGTAACGGCGGTGGCGATGACTTCGTGATCGACGGTGTGGTTGCCGATGCCAACGCAGAGTTCTTCCTGGTTGACGAGGTGGCGGGATTCGCCCCGCAGATGGTGTTCCATGACTTGGGCACCCAGTTCGCATTTGCTGATGGCACTCCCGCAAGCTGGGAGGACCTGCAGCTCGGCGACCTGGTACATGCCGAGGGCATCATCCGCGGGGATGGCAGCTGGCTGGCCCGCTTCGTGCTGATCAATGGTGACAACGGCGGAGGCCGGATCATCCAGTTCGCCGGACAGATCATGGCCATTGATGCGGCCAGTTTCATTGTGGACAACCAGACCTTCATGCACACCCCCGATACCCTCTGGTTCGGTGAGAACGGTGAGCAGCTGCAATGGGCCAACTTCAATGTCGGGGACATGGTGTTCGGCGACGCCGAAGCTTCACCGGCGGGCATAGTGGCCATCACCGTGATCCGCGAGAGTTCCGGTGGCGGCGGTGGCGGCGGCCAGGGCTTCGGACTGGCCGGCTGGGTCCACGAAGTGGATGCCCAGAACCTTGTGCTCGTATTCGATCCAACCGGGGATGAGAAGCATCTGTTCCACAGCGACCAGACCACCTTCTTCCTGGCTGATGGCAGCATCGGCAGCTGGCAGGACATCGTGCCCGGTGATTTCGTCGAGGTTCAGGGCGTGATTGAGTCCGACGGCAGCTGGCTGGCCCTGTTCGTTTTCCAAAACGGCAACAACGGCAGTGGCATCGTGATTATCGATGGCCAGTTGCTGAACATCGACGAAGGCACGATGGAAATCTTCGAACTCGCCACCTGCTCGATCATATTCGTCAAGCATGGCCCGCAGACCAACTTCATTCTGCCTGATGGCAGCACTGTGAACTGGACAGAGGTTCCCATTGGCAGCAGCCTGCTGGTTGAGGCCGAGGAACTGGACGATAACTCCCTCAGCGCACTGAATGTCTTCGTGATAGACGCACCGGTGTTCTGATCAAAGTTGTGCGACGGATGGCGCTCCGGTGCCATCCACTCAGACCTGCTGCACTACCAGGCGGGGAGCCATGCCCTGGCATAGCCCCCGCCTGTATTTCTTCCTCGCCGGCTGAATGTGCATTTCACTTGCGCGACCGCTGGATATACATACAATGTATGCGTACTGGGAGGATTTCATATGCGCGCACTGATCCTGAGACACAACCACCAGGCCTGGATTTCCTGCGTCCTGCTGCTGGCGGTACTGCTGGCATCCTGCAGTGGTGGCCTGACACAGGGCACCGACGCTGCGGCCGACGGCGACAGTCTGGCTGCAACCTACGGCGAGATGCTGCCGCTGGGCAGCCCACTGCCGGAACTGCCCGCTGATGATGCTGAAGTCGGCGACCTGCTGCGTGATACCAGCGCTGTGCATGAATACCTCGGCGCGGATTACCTGATCGCCTCAGGTGGCAGCGTGGAGGGCGACAGCCTGCTGCTGCAGAGCAGCGGCGACCATATCGCCTGGGCTGTTTACAAGGCCAGCGGCCTGCAGGACCAGCACCCGCTTACCCTTGCCATGGAAACCCGTCCCCAGGACCTGGACACCACCTACTACGTGGGCCTGGGCAGTTTCAGGGACAACCGCTGGCACTGGCTGGCGGAGAGCAACCTGCCCGAGGTCAACATTGACCTCCGCAACAACGGCCAGCAGTTCATCAGCAGACTTGGCAACATGTACTGGGCAGTCGTCGTAGGCAGTGGCAAGCACCTCCATGTGGACAAATCCACCATCATCACCGGGGACGGCAATGGCGGCCCCGGTGGAGACTGCGTGGCAGAGGGTCCGATCGAGATCCTCGATGACCTGGCCATTGTGGTGATGAACCGCTACTTCATCCACAACCGGGAGACACACTGGGTGGATGAGCATGGCAACCCCAGCGGGCCGGATGCCTTCGCCATCGGAGACCTGGTGCGCGTGCAGGGCCGCGAAGCGGAGAACCCCGTCATCGGTGGCGGCTGCATCGCCCTGCTGGTTCAGAAGCTTGCTGACAACGGCGGCGGCGGTAACGGCAACATGTTCGCGCTGGATGGCCACGTCGACGCGATTGATCCCCACATCATGGTCATCAGCGGCCCTCCCGGAGCCCCTCCGCACACGATCCACCACAACAGTCTGACAGCTTTCATCCTGCCTGACGGCACACCCGGCGGCTGGGCGGATGTGCATCCCGGTGCCTTCGTGCACGTGGTCGGGGAGATCCTCGCCGACGGTGCCTGGCTGGCACATGTCGTGCACGTGATTGATGGCAACGGTGGTGGCGGCGGCGGCGGCGGAAACATCACCATCGACGGCAGCGTGCATGAGGTCAACGACCACAAACTGTTTGTGGCGGGTTTCAATAACAACAACATCACCGCGATCTCCCACAATCCCGACACCGCCTGGATCCTGCCCAACGGCCAGATCGGCAGCTGGCTGGATGCCTCCCCCGGTGACCACGTGATCGTGGACTGCCAGGACACACCGGACATCGGACTCGTGGCCCTGCATGTCATGATCCTTGGTGATGGCGGTGGAGGCGGCGGTGGGGGCAACCTGAGTTTCACCGGCATCATCCACAGCATCAACGACAGCATGTTCAAGCTGGAGGACTCAGCCGGGATGGTCGGTCCCTCCTTCTTCCACGACGCCCATACGGCCTGGCTGCTGCCTGATGGCACTCCCGGTACATGGGAGGATGCCGCGGTCGGTGATCTCGTGACCGTGGACGCGGCTCCGCTGCCCGACGGAGGCCTGCTGGCCTTCCACGTGATCATCCACGGGGATGGCAACGGCAACCCCGGCCTCTAACAGGCACTGAATCCGACAGAAACGAGAACGCCCCGGGAATTCCCGGGGCGTTCTGTTTTCCGATATTCCGTTAAGCTGCCGGTCTACAGGTAGTTGTTGGCCGTGATCAGCGGCATGGGGACCACGCTGCCGAAGTAGGCGGCGTTGTCATCCACATAGGTGAACTCGCCGGGGAAGGCCAGGTCCATCTTGATTCCGAAGCCGCTCACATCGTAGATGTAGTCGATCATCACCGGCGCACCGCTGACGTCCAGCAGCATCTCATTGCTGTCCACGCCGAACTTGTAGTGACCGCTGGCGAGGTTCATGCCCCACATGCCGTTGGCAGCGGTCATGGTGGTGTAGATCACGCCAGTGTTGAGGTCCTCGAAGCTAACCTGGTAACCCGCATGCGGGCTGCCCGTGACGTAGTCCTCGAAGGCCTGGCCCCAGACGTTCCAGATGGTCGGGTCGTCCTCGGTCGGCTTCTCGCGGTCCTTGAAGTCCAGCACGATGTCAGTCACGTGCAGGCTCATGGCGGCGGGCACCAGCAGGGCCACGTAAAGGTCACCGGCGGGGCTTGTGAAGTCGTAGCCCAGGGTGGTCATGTCAACGCCCCAGGTCGGTGCGGCACCTTCCGGTCCGTAGAAGTTCCAGTGCATGCCGGTCCAGTTGGCGATACCACCGAAATAGACCTCACCGGCGGCGCCCGTCTGGGCCTGCACCTTCATGCTCAGCAGGTCTGTCTCCAGGGCTCCCAGCGGGATCCGGTAGATGGCGTAGGCGTAGCGCGGGCCCTTGGGCACGTGCGTCAGCGGATTGTCCTTCTGGCCCTGCAGCAGGTAGCAGCCCGGGTCACCGGGGTCCACCATGCCGAGATGGCTGGCCCAGGGGGCCAGGTGGTTCGGGCTGGAAACCCAGCTCGCGCCCTTGGCCTGCAGCACGATCTGCTGCTCATCGTCACCCTCATCGGAGGGGAAGGGCAGCTTGTCGCCGCCCAGCTGCTCATTGATCTGCTGCTCGGCGCCGCCATTGCCCTGGCCGTCATCGTTTGGTCCCGCATTGATGGTCGTGCCACCGCAGGAAGCGGCGAGGGCGACCAGGATGATCATCAGGATGGAAACTGCGAAAGTGTTAAGGTGCTTCAAATTATTCTCCTTTGGCCGGTCATTGAAGCGAAACCGGAATGTTTGTCGGTCCGGATTTTTCCAAACCATACTTGTTACCCGCTGACCGACAGGCCTAAACAGAAGAGCGCGCTGAACCGGAAATCATGGAGATTGTGTTGGGAGCAGGCCTGAACGTCCATAATAAAAGGTATGGAACGGTGGACATGCTAGAATCGCTGTTCCCGGAGGAAGAGGTATCAAGGCCCGTTCACTAGCCCTTGGCGCACTGCTCATGCTGCTTGCCGCATGCTGCTGCGTGCGCCCGGCCCAGGCCATCACCTACGAGGAAATCCCGGATGACGTGCTGGATATCCTGCCGGCCTTCATGTTCCAGCTGATCGATCCCCAGGCCCTGGCCTTCCTGACTGCGGAGGACCTGCGTGAATACGCCCGGGCCTACGAGGATGGCCGGATGCACTTCATCGCGGATGTGCGCGTCGTAGAGCACAGCGGGCCGCTGGACCCCAGCCTGGCCCTGCTGATCCTGCAGATCCCGCAGGGTGCGCCCTATGTCGAGGAACGATTCATCCGTCTTGCCAAGCAGGCCTACAGCCGGCAGATGTTCACCAGCCTGAGCTGGCAGGTCTGGGAGAACAAGGACGGCAGCGTGAACATCGACATCCGCTACACAGCCGGCAATCCCCAGACCTTCATCCCCGAGCCGAGTTACAGTGCCCTGGCCGGAGCGCTCGTCGGCCTGCGTTACAACGACTTCTTCTACGACAACAGCAACAAGCAGCTCGCGGCCAGCCTGGGCTTTGCCACGGACGAGCCGGATGACCCCTACGGCAGCTTTTCATTCACGGACAACACCCTCAATGGCGGCCGCAACTCCGAGTCGTTCTCGGCGTCGGTTGCCAACTCCTGGCGCACGCGCGAGCGCGACAGTCTAGGGGAGGCGGCGGAGCTGCGCACCCGGGTCAGCCGGGTGGACTACGCCTATGGCTTCAACGGCGATGCCCCGCTGGGGGACATCCCGGGCAGCTGGGCGCTCGGCGCCGGCTTCTACCGCCACGAGGCCTGGGTCTATGCCGGCAATCCCAACGGCATCGGCACGGCCCCGCGCAGCGACTTCTCCATGACCGGCAACGGCCTGGAGACCTACCTGACCTGGAGCAGCGGCCAGCGTGACTCCACCTTCCTCCCCAAGGAAGGCTGGAGCTACAACGCCAGGCTGTCCCATACCTTCGGCAATTTCGATTCCAGCCGCTTCCGCGTGGATCTGCGGCGCTACGAACCCGTGCACAACATCTTCGGGCCGCAGAAGCGCGATGCGCCCGAGGAGGGCATCGGCCTCGAGAATGACATCCGCGACTTCTACGAGACGGCCAGCGTGGCCGTGCAGCTGCAGGCGGACATCGCCGATGGCAATGTGCCCTGGGCCTACGAGCAGATCATCGGCGGCGGCAGCAACGTGCGCGGCTACACCTACGATACCTGGGCCGCCACGAAATTCATCGGGGCGCGCACGGAGTACCGTTTCACCCTCGATCCGGCACGGCGCTATGAGGCCTACGTATTCTCCGACAACGGCTTCGTAGGGGAGAACCTCACCGAGCTGGAGTCCCTCAACGCCTGGGGTGTCGGCGGGCTGTTCCAGCTGCCGATCTACGGCGGCTTCAAGATAGGGGCCTGGCTCGGGCAGAGCTGGGACGGCAGCGACAACTCATGGGGCCTGGCTTTCGGCAGCCAGTTCTGATCGGCGCATCACCTATAATCTGGCTGGCCAGCATGGCCCCGGACAACAGGAGCACATGAAGCACAGGGATACCCTGATCCACGGCGCGAAGATCTTCGACGGCACGCAGATGGCCGGCAGCGGCGACGTTCTCATCCGGGAGGGCCGCATCCACAGCCTGGCGGAGG
>JAHEFU010000199.1 GCA_024645305.1 Planctomycetales bacterium | reverse complement strand
TCATTTACAAAAAAAAGAGCCCCGCCGTAGCGGGGCTCCATGATTCCTTGGTTTGTGCGGGTCCTAGACGTACTTGCTGTAGAACTCGACGATGTAGGCGGGATCGAAGTTCGACTCTGCCTCATCCTGGTTCGGCATGCGGTCCACATTGAACTTGAAGCCTTCCTTGCCGTCACGCTGCAGCCAGAAGCCGGGGTTGGGATCCACGAGCTCTTCCTGCAGGGTCTTGTAAAAGGGCTTCACCAGCTTGCCCTTCTTGATTTCGATGACATCCCCGGTGCGGACCTGGTAGCTGGGACGATCCAGCGGCTTGCCATTCACGGCCACGTGCCGGTGCGTCACCATCTGGCGGGCCTGGCGGCGGGTGGTGGCCATGCCGCTGCGGTAAATCGCATTGTCCAGCCGGCGCTCAAGGCTGACGAGCAGGGCTTCCGCCGTGTTCTCCTTGCTTTCCTTGGCCTTGCGGAAGTAGTTACGGAACTGGCGCTCGTAGATGCCGTACATCATGCGGCAGACCTGGACTTCCGTAAGGTGCAGGCCGTAGTCGGATTTCTTGCGGGCCCGGCGCCTGATTGGGCCTCGCCTGCTGAGGGGATCCTTGTCCTCGAGCTTCTGGTCAACCTTGCGCCCGAGTGCGCGTGAATACTTGCAACGTGAACCACGAATGTTCATTCAATGCCTCAATCAAACGTGCTGGTCCGATGCATACATTACTGCCAGGGCAGGGGAGCGGTCCCAGCTCCCAAGGGGTCCGGCGGCAATTAAGCCATGGACTCACAGTACATCGACCGCGGGCGAGAATTATACCATAATGAGGGTGGAGTAGGGAGTTTGGAGTGGGAGCATTAGAAAAGAACATTCACAAGAAATCCTAGTGCCATGGATGTCAGAAAAGCCAGTAAACTGCATTCCAATGCATTGAGAAATGTCGCTATTGTTCTGGCCTTATTTGCACCATGGCTAGAAAATATTACTGCCGTTAGGGGTACCCGCAATAATGGAATCAGCACATAAGAGCTGAAATCAAAAAGGTAAATATCGTTGAGTCGAGAGGCAATAACATAGGATTCGTGGACATACAGGATGATCAACTGCATTCCTGTGATTGAAGCGATGAGTCAGTTAAATATTAAATAAGCCCGGTCTGTTATTGGGAGTGGCTTGTCGTTAACTCGATCTGCTCCAACCTCCAAACTCCCCACTCCAACCTTCTTCTACGTTTCCCAGCTGATGTTGTTGTCCACGCGGTGCAGGTCGGCTTCAACCATTTTTGTGATCATCTGCGCGAAGCTGGTCTGCGGTTTCCAGTCCAGACCCTTACCGGCCTCGCTGATGTCCCCGAGCAGCGTATTCACCTCGGCCGGGCGCAGGAAGCGCGGGTCCAGTTTCACATGGTCCTCATAATTGAGATCAACGGCCTCAAAGGCGGCCTGGCACAGCTCTTGGACCGATGACTGTTCCCCGGTGGCGATAACGTAGTCCTGCGGCTCGTCCTGATTGAGCATGCGCCACATGGCGTCCACATAGTCCGGGGCATAACCCCAGTCACGCTTGGCATCCAGGTTGCCGAGGGACACGCTGTCCATTTTCCCCCGCTTGATGTTGGCAGCAGCCCAGGTGACCTTGCGGGTCACGAATTCCAGGCCGCGCCTCTCGCTCTCGTGGTTGAACAGGATCCCGCTGCAGGCGAACATGTCATAGCTTTCACGGTAGTTAATTGTCATCCAGTGTCCGAAGACCTTGCTGACGCCATAAGGGCTGCGCGGATAGAAGGGCGTGGTCAGCTGCTGCGGTGTTTCCCGCACCTTGCCGAACATTTCACTGGAGCTGGCCTGGTAGAAGCGGATGTCCTTGTCCACCATGCGCACTGCTTCCAGCATGTTGAGTACACCGATGGCGGTGACACTGCTCGTGGCCTCGGGGGCTTCCCAGGAGAAAGGCACGAAGCTCTGGGCTGCCAGATTGAATACATATTTCGGACGGATCTCCTGCAGGCTGCGGGTCAGGCTGCTGACATCCAAAAGGTCGCCATTCACCAGATGCATGCGCTCATGGCCCGCCAGATGGTTGATCCGCCAGTTGCTGGCGCTGGCCTTGCGGCGGATCAGGCCATGGACTTCGAGCCCCTCTGCCAACAGCAGGTCTGCCAGATAACTGCCGTCCTGGCCCGTGATTCCGGTGATGAATGCCTTGTCCATTCCGTAATTCTAGCGGCAGCATGTTGGAAGAGGGCAGAAACAGGTTACAATGTTCGGCCTATGCTTGCCCGCGGTCTGTTCCGGTGGTAGCATAGTGTCCGCTTCAAATCCGATCGGAGATAGTAGTCAATGACAAACGAGTTTAATAACCTGCTCGAAGAGGATCTTGCTGGTCGATCCCTCGCAGTAGGTCAAGTTGTGGACGGTACCGTAGTCCAGATCAGCGAAGACGGCGTCTTCGTGGACATCGGCGCGAAATCTGAAGGCCATCTAGAGCTCGACCAGATTTTCCAGGAAGAGCTGGCCACACTCAAGGTGGGAGACCCCGTAAAGGTCCGCATCATCAAGAAGAAAAACGGCGAGTACCACCTTTCCAAGAAAAGTGTTGACTACGAAGCCGCCTGGAACACTCTCGTCGCTGACCGCAAGGAAGACAAGGTCATAGAGATAAAGGTCATCGAGAAGGTCAAGAACGGCTACATGGCCGAGGCCTACGAGCTGCTCCAGGGATTCATCCACCACACGAACTTCAAGGGCCGTCCCACTGTTGGGGACGTTTACAAGGCCAAGATCCTCGACCTCAATCGCAAGGCCCGCAAGCTGGTATTCACCCGCCGCGACCTGATTGAGAAGGAGGAGACAGAGTCCCTCGAGCGCGACTTCGGCATGCTGCAGGAAGGCATGGTGATTGAAGGCCAGGTCGAGAAGCTCTCTCCATACGGTGCTTTCGTGAAGATCACGGACACCCTGACTGGACTGCTGCACATCAGTGAGTTCAGTTTCGACCATGTCAAGAAGCCCAGCGAAGTGCTGAAGGCCGGGGACATGGTGCAGGCCAAGATCCTGCAGATCGACAAGGAAAAGAAGAAAATCTCCCTCTCCCGCAAGGCGACCATGAAGGATCCGCTGATGACCATGATCCCGGGCGAGGAGCTGGACGGCAAGGTGGAAAGCCTGGCCGAGTTCGGCGTGTTCGTCAAGATGGACAATGGTGTCACCGGCCTGGTGCACATCAGTGAGCTGAGCCATCGCCGTTGCAACCACCCCTCCGAGGTGGTCAACGTCAACGACCCCCTGCGTGTCAAGGTGCTGCGCATCCAGCCTGAGGACCGGCGCGTCAGCCTCTCCGCCAAGGCCTGCGAGCGCGATCCCTGGACGGAGGTCTACTCCCGCTACAGTGTTGGCCAGCGCGTTGAGGGCAATGTGACCCAGCTGATGCAGAGCGGCATGGTGATGAAGCTCGATGAGTTCTTCGAGGCCTTCATCCCCATCAGTGAGATCAGTGAAGAGCGCATCAACCACCCGAATGACATGTTCGAGGAAGGTGCGGAAACAGCCGGAACGATCATCTCCATTGATACCGCCAAGCGCCGCATCCGCGTCAGCCTGCGCCGGGTCGATGAATCCATCACGGATGCCCCGACCCAGGTCAGGGGCATCAGCGACACCGGAGGCATGGGCAGCGACATTACTGCCACCGCCGGGCGCGTGACCCTGGGTGACATCCTCGGCAGCAAGCTTGATCTGACAAGCGTTGCCGGTAAGGACAAGGAAGAGGCCCCGGCCAAGGAAAAGGCTCCGGTCAAGGAAAAGGCAAAGAAGAAGGCCGAGCCGGTTGCTGAAGCTGAGCCGGTCGCTGAAGCCGAGCCGGTTGCTGAAGCCGCAGCGGAACCTGCCACTGAAACAGTTGAAGAAGTGGTTGAACCCGCCAAGGCAGAGGATGCTGAAGTAGAAATCAAGGCTGAGGAAGCTCCCGTGGAGGAGGCTGCAGCTGAAGAAGAGACAGTGGAGTCCGGTGGCGAGGGAAGCGAGTCCTGAAGCTGATTCCCGGATGATCCTGGGAGTCACCGGTGGGATTGCCAGCGGCAAGAGTACGACCGTTGGGATCCTGCGGAGCCTGGGGGCCCGGGTCGTGGACTGCGATGAGCTGGTCCGCTGCCTGACGGACCACAATCCAGACATTCTGAATGAAATCCGCACCCGCTTCGGAAGAGAGTACTTTTCCGGGGCGGGTGCTTTGCTTCGTAGCAAGCTCGCCATGCTGATCCTCTCCGAACCCGGAGCGCGGGCCGACCTGGAGAGCATCCTGCATCCCCATGTGAAAGCCAGCTGCCAGCGCCTGGCAGACGATGCCCGCAGCCGCAGTGAACCTCTGGTGATCTGCGCTCCCCTGCTGATAGAGGCAGATATGCTATATTTGGTCGATCGCGTCTGGCTCATCAGCTGTACAAGGGAGCAGCAGATAGAGAGATTGATGGCGCGCAACGAGATTGACCGCGAGACGGCTGAAAGCTGGCTGGAAATCCAGATGCCCCTCGCGGACAAACAAAAATACGCCGATGACGTCCTGAATAACAGTGTCAATGGCATCGAGGGTCTTGCAGATGAAATCTCCCGCCGCTGGAATGCATTTGTCCGGTGAGTGGTTCCCGTTGCTGCGGCGCATGCTGCATGTGCTGGGCTGTGCCTGCGCACTGCTGCTGCTGGCAGCCCTGCCAGCATCCGCCAAGCAGAAGATGGCTCCCGAGGAAGCCTACCGGGCGGTTCTGTCCTGGGCTACCCAGAATGACAACCGCCAGTATCTGGACGACCTATACCTGCAGATTGAGAGTGCCGCTTCACGCTACAGGATCCCTCCGGAACTGGCGCTTGCGGTCATCGGCGCCGAGGCCCGGTATGGCAGCAGGATCAGTTACGCGCGGTACGACTCCTGGCAACTGTATGACCGGACTACCGGACAGACCCGGGACAGTTATCCGAAGGTGACCGAGGACCTGCACACGATGCTCAGCGAGCTTCGTTACATCATGTCGCGCAGCAGCACCATGGAACAGGCGATCCAGGAATACTGGTGCGGGCCTGACAACGACTTCAACCTTGAGTCATATGAGAGTTTCCGCTCAGCCTTCGGGAAGATCTGGACTGAGCTCGACAAGTATGCCGCTGAGCGCCGGGCAGCTGGAAGCGATCGTTCCCCCCAGAATCCTGACTTCAATTACAGCGGCGCCACAATGAGCTGGGACCACATTGACGGCGGGGACATGAAGAACTTCAGGAGCAAGCTCAATCCACTGCCGCGCAGCTACTCCGAACTCCGGCCCTATGCCGAGGAAGAGGCCTATGCCGGGGCGATCAGGAAGATGAACAGCAAGGTCTCGATCGAGGAATCGCGGGAAATTGCCAGGATCATCCTAAATTACTGCGACGATGCCGGTGTTGCCACCGTGGATCCGCGGCTGATCATGTCCATCGTGGCGGCTGAGAGCCGCTTCA
>JAHEFU010000022.1:18126-20048 GCA_024645305.1 Planctomycetales bacterium | reverse complement strand
GCTGCCCCAGGGAATGCCCTGGACCGCCCGCCAGACACTCAGCTGAAACTCGCTGCCATCCGGGTTGATATCCAGCACGAAGTTCTTCAGCTTGCCGGAAAAGTACTGTTCCAGCTGGCGACGCAGTTCCATGAATACCTCGGGTCTTCGTCTGAGGCTGCCGGAGGGCACATTTCCGGCATTGCGTGCATTGAAGCGTTTGAGCAGCTTCAGTCCGCTTTCATCAGCAGTGGCGATCATGAGCCCGTATGGAGTCTCGAATGTATCCCAGCTAAGCGTGCTCAAGGTTTACCTCCGCCCGCTGATTATATTCCCCCGCGAGGCCCCCTTTCCTGGCCAGACAGTTGTCATGCTCCAATGGTGTTATCTACAATCAGCTCCAGGCATACCGCTTGCCTGAGCAGCGCTGCGGCGACTTGTCAGCAGAAATTTGGTGCAGCCTGCCATCTGGAGCTTTTACAGGAGCTTGAGGAAGCCCGCAGGCCGCTGGCCTCACTGGGGGCACTGCAGGCCTGCCATTCTGCCCACAATAACATGCCAAGCCTCAGTCTGGCTTGTGGACTGCTTGGCCAGTAACTGACTGAGCAATGGCCGGAATCGGCTTCAGATCCCTCACTGAGTAAACTTGAACTTGACCATTAGGATGCCCCGGTGCAAATGAGGACTGACTCCGATTGTGTGCGTATAGGTTATTGTATTAGTATTGGAGTCACCTTTCAAAAGGACAGATACTCTGCTACCGGGGTGACCAAGGTTGAAATGCGGCGGAAGAACTGAATTATGGATGGCAAGAATCCAAGCCAAGAGCGGGATAGCTTAGAACAGCACAGCACTGCACCAAGTACTGCAGAAAGCGGCGTGCGAAAAGGCCGGGCCATCATCTTCGCTGACCTGCGCCGGTTGCAGGCACGTATCCATGCCCTGGATCACCCCGGCAGCACTGAATTGAAGGGAGTCTCCGGCACCCTCATGAAACTCACGGAGGATGTTGTCGACCTGATCCACTGGAAGGATCCCAGCCCGGAACTGACGGTCCTGTTCAAGGGTGTTCAAACCCCTGACAGTGTCCACAATGGCATGGTTGGCTTACTGGGCCGCATGTCCAGTGACTTCGCCCGGGAAGTGGTCACCTTCCTCAATGATCCGCTGCAAAAGCATGAGTTTGAAACTGAGCTGGACAGGGGCAGTCCGCATTCGCGCGTACTCAAGGTCAGTCTGCAATGCAAACCGGATTCAGCGGATCCGCTGTCCCGAGTCCAGTTTGGTCTGAGCCAGCCGGGAGGCTATGTGCCTCGCGCCTCGGTCGAACTGTCCCTCTCGCCTACCCTCCAGTGCTTCTTTGACAACAGCCGCGAGGGCATGGTCCTGCTCAATACCCGTGACAAGCATACGATCATCACTGCCAACCCCGCGTTCTGTGCAATGCTCGGGCTGAGCCTGATGAGCCTCGAGGGGCGCAGTATCCACAGCCTGCAGCCTGCGAGCCTGCTCCGGGAGGCAAAGTCCCGCGTTGCCAGGATACCCGGGCTTGAGGACGAGACCCGCGAGATGGAATTCGTCACGAGCAGCGGTGACCTGATCACGGTCAGTACCAGACTCGTGGAGATCCGGGATTCCAGCGGACACCTGTCCGGCCTGACAATGCTGACACATGACATCTCCGAGTTCAGGCGGGCGACCCGCAGCATGCGCCGCAGTGAGACCCGCCTGGCTATCGGCGAGGCCCTGGCCCACATGGGAAGCTGGGAGCACGTGTTCGGCAGGGATGAGCTCCTCTGGACAGATGAGCTTTATCGCATACTGGAAATGCCGATTGGTGACCGCCTGTCCATTAGCACCTTCATGCGCCACGTCATGCCGGCGGACCGGGCTGAACTCCTGAAACAGTACCGTGCAGCCTTCAGAAACGGCGATGACCTCTT